>CAJXUM010000046.1 GCA_913060855.1 uncultured Lewinella sp.
CTACACTATCCTCTTCGTCGGCAGCGTCAGATGTGTATAAGAGACAGAAGCAATGCAGAAGCCATAGAGAAAAAAGCTAGTATTGCTGCCGCTGTTAAATTAGCGCAGGAGCAAGGAAATACAGCCGTGGCCGAAGCGCGCGAAGCATCCCAAGCAGAAGTGGCCAAAGCTAGGGAAGAAGCGGGTAAGAAGAAGGAGCAATATTTAGCCGAAGCCAAGACTGCTAGACAGTTGAGCAATGACGAAATCGCTAAGGTTAAGAAAGAAGCTTCTGATCTGATTTATGAGGCCAAACAACAGGCTAATGAACAGGTTACCCAGGTGAAAGCGGATGCAGCTGAGCAAATCAAGGCCGAAAAGTTGGCTGCTGAAAAGGACAAAGCAGTGATTAAGGAGGAGCTCATTACTTATAAGAAACAAACGGATCAGTCTAAAGCGACTTTAGGTGAGCTGCAAGCTCAGATCAAAGCGGCTGAGGAAGCCCTGAAGAAGCTCCAGACTGAAATAGCTAAGGCTAAAGCTAATTCTGGGAAAGGATAGTTTTCCCTGTTCAGGGGGGACTACGAGTCACCCCCTGAACTGGGAAATATGTTGGCGACAAGCTCATGCTTGTTTGCCGGCCTGGGCTGCGAGCCAGCTCGCAGTAAGCAAATGCTCTCCAATTAAGCCTCGATTCCAGAGCTGCTAAGGTCAGACTTCAGAAGTTTTCTAAGTCACGCCTATGGAAACTTCTGAAGTGGGTTGGTCGATAATTTAGCTATTAGCTAAAATCAACTTCACCAAAAATGGATATTATTTTACCGATAAAAAATCATTCAGTTCATCCTATTATCAGGTGATGTAGGCTACAAGCTCATGCTTGTAAGCCAGCCTAAGTAGCGGGCTCCCGCCCGCAGTCACTATACGGCGGGCGGGAGCCCGCTACTTAAGACCGCGAACGAGCAGAGCTCGTCTCGGACATCCAAAAATAGCATCTTTGGGCTAAGCATTTTTTGAGTCTACCGACCTACCCACTCCTGAAGTCTAGCGCTATTTAAACTCTTTGCTAGTCAGTGCCTCAATGCAAAATGGGATGAAGTCTTTTGAACCCCATCCCACTTACATTTCTTTATTGCCAACTCCCTTCAATTACACAGTAGCCAATTCCGGCACCGCTGGAAAGTCAACCGGTACCTGCGTCGTACGATGTAGGTAGTTGCTAATCGTCTTATCTCCAATCAATACGATGGTATCAATCAAGTTTTCTTTGGTATAACCAGCCGCTAGGAATCGATCAACGATAGCGGGATCAGTGGCGCCTCTACTTTCAGTAATGTTTTGTGCCAATTTTACTAAAGCATCATATTTGGGATTGAAAGGAGCCTCGCCACTTCTAAGTGCTAAAATTTGATCATCCGTAAATCCATTCATTTTAGCGATAGCGGTATGTGCACTCTTACAATACAGGCAATTGTTAACTTCACTAACAATCAAATTGACAACTTCCTTCTCTTTATTGGATAGTGATGTCTTGGCATTGGATAGATTCAAGTAGTTGGCCAAGGCATTTTCAGAATGCGCATAGGTGGCATATAGATTCGGAACAAAGCCTACTGCTTTTTGTAGGTTGTCAAAAATGGCTTGATTGTTTGCTGAAACTTCTTCTCGGGTTGGAACATTGAAATTTGCCATTACTTTATGTGTTTTAAAATGAATTATTTAATTGCCATCACAAAGGTGCAGGCAAATGCCCCCCTAGGGTTAGGCAACTTTTCCCGAAGAATTATCAATTTTTCCCATATTCCTAAATTTTGTAGCGGATTGGCCATTTAGACGCTTGAAAAAACGACTAAAATGCGCTTCTTCTTCAAATCCCAACTCCCAACCAATCTCTTTGATCGATTTACTTGTGAAATACAATAAACGTTTGGCCTCCAGTGCAATACGTTCATGGATCTGACGGAGTGGGGGCTTTTCACTATTCTTTGAGAATAAATTAGACAATGTTTTGGCCGATTTATTCAGTAATTCAGCATAATCACCCACTTTCTGTTTCTCCTTGTAGTTTTTTTCTACCAAAACATGAAATTGCCGAATCACATCCAATTCTTCTTCCTT
Organism: uncultured Lewinella sp.; assembly: GCA_913060855.1. GTDB lineage: Bacteria > Bacteroidota > Bacteroidia > Chitinophagales > Saprospiraceae > DT-111. Next base: position 2,098 of record CAJXUM010000046.1, read on the forward strand.
ATATTTTACTTCCGATTGGTCTTTGAAGAGTCGCGTACAGATGATGATGAGTCGTTTTAGTAACATGCGTAACATCTCTTCTTGGATCGTATCTTTCGTATCGAATTCATCCATAAATACCTCCAGCAATAATTCTATTTTCCGTTGATGCTTCGCATCCAAACGTATAGTAGGGGTTTGAGAAGCACCATAATAAAGCAAACCTACACAGCTGATCTCATGATCGTGATCGACTAGGCAATAGAAATCTCTATTGTATTGAAAGACATATCCTTCTGCCAATTGCTCGAATTCTATATGTTGATTAGGGGCGAGGCAGATGACTTGATTGCCGACAAGGTTCACACGTTCATAATCAATCAGCATCTCCAACTTACCATCCTGTACCCAGATAATTCTAAAGGTACCATCCGTTTCATTGGCCTTGAAGGCATCGATACTACTAACGATAAAATGACTGTCAATTCCTGACCTATGAAATTTTTTAACCATTACTTTGTAACAAATCGATCTAGGTGAAGTTGATCCCAATCTGCAGGAACCAACAATAATGTTATCAGGAAGACGGCTCTCACAAAAACATGTTGCAAATCCCAAATAGGGGAGGAGAGGCCATGACCATAACTGACGAGGAGTAAAACAAGCCCAAGGGCGATGTAGGCCCAATTCCGAAATAAGCCCAATAGGAGTAAGAATCCACCTAGGAGTTCGGCATAGGAAGTGAAATAGGCGGTCAGTTTAAGTAGAAAAATGGGAATCCAGGTTGCTTCATAGCTAGCAAAGGCGTTTTGGTATACTCCATCAATCCCCCAACTAAATATTTTGCCGTAGCCCTGCATCAAGAAGATCAAGCCCAGAAGACTGCGTAAGAGGAAAATACCGATGGCTCTGCGATTGGCGGTGGTGAATGTCATGATGCTAACTTTTAATAAACTTCCACAGTAACTTATGAAAACCTTCAAACAAGGACGCAAAATTAAAAAGTGATTTTTGTTTTATTTGTCGGCCAGTAGGAGTAATACTAAAGATAGTCGAATAAAAAAACCTTCTCTGGCAATTTTTGTGGTCAGCGTTTTAGGTGAAAGGATTGCGCCCAAAGGAAGCGAGATTTTTGCCTAGAACGCTGACTCAAAAGCACCAAAATCGTCAGAAAACTAAAAAATAATATTTGAAACCCCTTATTTCTTTCCACTTTTGCCGTCATTTCAACTTCGGACTTGCATCATAAGTATATAATTACTACATTTGAGGTAAATACTATTTCAGAATAGCTTACCGTACAAATTTTCACACCAAGTTCTAGAGATTCCAACGTATAAGGATATACTTAATCTATTGCATGACAATGGTAAAAAAACAGGTATAGCTATATTTACTACATTTGAGGCAAATACTTTTTTATGAGTAAACATCGCTTAGGTGAGTTGGAGGAAATCGTCCTCCTTACAGTAGCAATCCTGCATGGGGAAGCCTATGGAATTGCCATCGTAAATGAAATGGAAGAACGGCTTAGTCGAAGGATTAGTATCGGCGCGCTACAGATTGTATTGCGACGACTAGAGAAAAAAGGCTACCTGATATCCGAATTTGGAGAAGCCACTAAGGTGAGAGGAGGGAAGCGTAAAAGATACTTTACGGTCACGAACTTTGGCAAGCAAACCTTGAAAGACACGAAGGATCAGCGACTAAGTTTATGGAATGCCATTCCTAATATTTCATTTGGAAACTAACATGAAGGAGAACAACTATACTTCGCCTCCAATTTGGATGCTGCGCTTCTTCCGTTGGTTCTGCCATCCGGCCTTTGTCGAAGATATTGAGGGTGATTTGCATGAGCGTTTTGCCCTCCTGATAGAAGAAATGGGGCTTCGAAAAGCTCGGAGAAGGTTTGTGCTTGAGGTATTACTGCTATTCCGACCTGGTCTCATCAGATCGATTAATTTATTTCCTGAACTAATACATCCCGGCATGCTAAAACATAATCTGTTAATCACTTATCGCGGTTTTTTGAAAGACAAGAGTACTTTCTTAATCAATTTGATTGGACTATCTACAGGATTGGCTTGCGTGCTGTTGATTTACGGCTGGGTAAATGATGAGATGAGTGTGGACAAATTCCACGAAAAGGACAGCCAGCTGTATCAGGTCATGACTAATTTTCACGGACCCGATGCCATCGAAACCTGGGAGATCACACCTGTCCTACTTGCTGAGACTTTTATGGAGATGTATCCGGAAGTAGAATCGGCTACACTGACCAGCGATAGATACCTGCCAGAGGGAAAAATATCCATTGCTGATCAGTCGCTAGAAGCCAATAGAATCTTTGCTGATGAGCGATTCTTTGAAGTATTCTCCTATGAGCTTCTTGAAGGAAACCCGAAGCAAGTTTTAGCAGATCAAAACAATATTGTTATTTCCGAAAAACTAGCTAATAAGCTATTTGAGTCGACGGAGAATATAATCGGTAAGACGGTAGAATGGGGCAACGCTTTTGTTAAAGAAAGCTTCCAAATATCCGGTATTTTCGAAGACCCAGGCCCTAAATCAACCCGACAATTTGACGCAGTACTCCATTATGATGTGGTATTGGCAGCATCCGACCGCTGGCAGCTGGCATGGAATACTAATGCTGTTGAAACTCACCTGGTTTTGCATGAGGGGACAGATATCGATGACTTTAATGATAAAATTGAGTTTTTCATGTGGGCTAAAAATCCGAATAGAAAGACCAATCGGCTGTTTGCGCAACAATATTCAGACAAGTATCTAAATAGCCGATATGAAAACGGGATACCCACCGGAGGCCGGATCACTTATGTCAGGTTATTTTCTATCATCGCACTCTTCATTCTACTAATCGCCTGTATCAATTTTATGAACCTATCTACTGCGCAGGCTTCTCGAAAAATGAAAGAGATAGGAGTGAAAAAGACGATGGGAGCCGGCAGAAAAGCATTGGTGTGGCAGTTTTTAAGCGAATCCATACTCATGACGCTGCTTTCTTTCTTTTTAGCGGCTGGTTTTGTTACCCTACTTCTCCCTCAATTCAATGCTATTACGGGTAAAGAACTACAGTGGGATATGGATCCTAGCGCTATTTTATCTATTGCCCTGATTGTGACTATTACAGGTTTAATAGCAGGCAGTTATCCAGCCATCTATCTTTCTGGGTTTAAACCAGCAGCCGTATTGAAAGGGCAACTAAGCAGCAGTCGAGGGGAACATGGGATGCGGAAAAGCCTGGTTATTTTTCAATTTGCTTTATCCGTGATCTTTATTGCTGGTGTTTTGGTAGTTGACCAGCAGATGCAATTTATCCAATCGAAAAATCCTGGATACAGTCGCGACAATGTCATTGCTTTTCAAAGGCCCCGAAACAATGATGATCTGGACGTTTTTTTGGATGAACTTCAGCGACAACCTGGCGTCTTACATGCTTCCAATATGGTGGGAGACATTTTAACAGGCTGGGATGATCAAGGTGGCTTTTCCTGGAGCGGACAAGAATCTGACGAGAAATGGATATTCAAGTCTCCCAAAATAAGTTATGATGTACTAGAGACGCTAGACATGAATATACTGGAAGGACGATCTTTTTCAAAAGAGCTCCAAGATGATGAATCGAAAATCATATTAAATCAGGCTGCGGTTGAGCTGATGCAACTGGAAGATCCCATTGGCAAAAGGATTAATCACAACCAAGAACCAAGAGAAATCATAGGGGTAGTGGGGGATTTCAATTATGGATCGCTACATCACCAAGTGAAACCACTTATTTTCAGATTAAATCACTGGGGGCGAGACATTTTAGTTAAAATAAAATCAGGTGATGAGCAAAATACGATTGAACAACTTGAACAAGCTTATCAAAAGTTTCACCCGGATTACGCCTTCAATTTTACTTTCCTGGATGAGGACAACCAACGCCTCTACGAAGCGGAGAGTAGAGTCGCTAGCTTATCGAAATACTTTGCGTTTTTAGCCATTCTGATATCTTGCTTGGGTTTATTCGGTCTGACAGCCTTCACCGCTGAGCGCCGCTCCAAGGAAATCGGTATCCGTAAAATACTAGGTTCAAGCGTATGGGGAATCATTAAATTATTGTCTACAGATTTTACCAAAATGATAGTGATGGGTATCCTAATCGCCTTGCCCATTAGTTATCTCATCACCCGAACTTGGCTCAATAATTTCGCTTACAAGATTGAGCTGGAGTGGTGGTACTTCGCAGGGACAGCGCTCATGACCTTACTTATTGCCTGGTCGGTAATCGGCTTGCAAACCTTGAAAACGGCAAGGCTTAATCCTGTAGAATGTTTGAGGGATGAATAAGCCGTTATAGGGTTTTCTTATAAAAAACAATAGCATTGGAAACCAGTCCGAAAGGTCAAAAATTGATGAAACGGATTTTTATAAGAAAATCCTTTCAGCCCTTATTAGCACCAGTTTTATTAATATGAAAAACACAAATCACACTTCACCTCCGACATGGCCCTTGCGCTTCTTCCGTTGGTTCTGCCATCCGGCCTTTGTCGAAGATATCGAGGGTGATTTGCATGAACGCTTTGCCCTCCTGGTCGAGGAAATGGGGCTTCGAAAAGCTCGATTTAGGTTTGTGATTGAGGTATTACTGCTATTCCGACCAGGCCTTATCAAGTCGTTAAGTATATTTCCTGAACTAATACATCCGGGCATGTTAAAACATAATCTGTTAATCACTTATCGAGGTTTTTTAAAACATAAAATGACCTTTTTTATCAATTTGGTTGGCTTGTCCACCGGATTGGCGGGAGTGTTGTTGATTTATCTCTGGGTTCATGATGAGAGGAGTGTTGACAGGTTCCACGAAAAGGACAGTCAGTTGTATCAAGTCATGATCAATCATGAAGATGAGCGCGGCATCCAAACCTGGGATAGTAGCCCTTTACCATTAACGAAGGCGCTCATAGAAGAATTCCCTGAAGTAGAATCAGGCACTTTTATTAATAACTCCTTTCTTCCGGAAGGGAAAATCACCCAGGGAGAAAACGCCATTGAGGCCAGCCGAATTTTTGCTAATGAGCAATTCTTCGATGTATTTTCCTATGATTTGATTCAGGGCGATAAGGATCAGGTCTTGGCGGGTAAAGACAATATGGTCATCTCCGAAGAATTAGCGCTGAAGTTATTTGATTCTACCCATGATATCATAGGAAAAACAATTGAATGGAGCCATCCTTATTACGAGAAATTTAATGGTGAATTCCAGGTGTCAGGGGTATTCGAAACGCCTCCAGCTAATGCAACTGAACAGTTTGATGCTGTCGTTCACTACGGCCTAATGGTCGAAAATGATCCTCCATCCACTCGCTGGACAAGTACACCCGTAAAAAACTATTTGGTTTTACAAGAAGGGACAAATATTGAGCGCTTCAATGATAAATTCGCCGATTTTTTATCCGCTAAGCATGAAGCTTGGGAGACTTCGACCCAATTTGTCCAACAATACTCAAAGCGATACCTATATGGTACCTATGAGAATGGAGTACAGGCAGGTGGGAGGATCGAATACGTAAAATTATTCTCGATTATTGCCTTATTTATCTTGCTCATTGCTTGCATTAACTTCATGAACTTGTCTACTGCTCAAGCTTCACGTAAGATGAAAGAGATTGGCGTGAAGAAAACAATGGGAGCGACTAAAAGTGCTTTAGTGTTACAGTTTTTGAGTGAATCTATGTTGATGGTGACACTATCCTTTATAGTTGCAGCTAGCTTAATCTCCTTGATCCTGCCGCAATTCAACCTAATCACCGATAAGGAACTAAAGTGGGGTTTGGCCCTAAGTCCTTTCTTGGCCATTGCTGGTATTTTATTGTTGACAGGATTAGTCGCAGGTAGCTATCCTGCCTTTTACCTCTCTCGTTTTAAACCTGTAGCCGTCTTAAAAGGAGAGCGGAGTATTTCTTCCGGTGAATACTGGGTGAGGCGAGGCCTAGTGGTCTTTCAATTCGCAATATCTGTTGTCTTCATTGTCGGAATGTTGGTGCTGGATCAGCAAATGCAATACACCCAGACAAAAAACATGGGGTACAATAGGGATAATGTGATTTCCTTCCAGCGCCCTCGTCATAACGATGACCTGGAGGTTTTTCTTTCCGAGCTTCGCAATCTTCCAGGGGTGACTAATGCATCCAATATGGAAGGCAATATATTAAGTGGCTGGTCAGATGATAATGGCTTTTATTTAAAAGGACAAGAATCAGATAATAAATGGGGTTTTATGTCTCCTCAAATCGGCTATGACATGATCGAGACTTTGGGGATGCAAATTATGGAAGGTCGATCCTTTTCCAGAACGCACAAGGATGACAGGTCAAAAATTATCATTAGTAGATCTGCCCAAAAGATGATGCAACTAGCCGATCCTATTGGTCAAGTCATTACTAATGGACTTACTGATTATGAAATTATAGGCGTGGTAGAGGACTTCCATTATGGTTCTTTGCATAAGGAGAAGAAACCACTCTTTTTTAGATTCCATATTTGGAGCCTTAATACCATGGTCAAAATAGCGCCAGGTGTAGAGCAAGCTACTATAGCCAAGGTAGAAGAACTCTACAAAGAATTCCACCCAGAGACCGCTTTTACTTTTACTTTTTTAGATGAAGATAACCAGCGCTTGTATGAAGCCGAAAGTCGGGTAGCGACTTTATCAAAATACTTTGGCTCCTTAGCGATTATCATCTCCTGTTTGGGCCTATTTGGCCTGGTAGCTTTTACCGCCGAACGACGCTCCAAAGAGATCGGTATCCGCAAGATTTTAGGTTCTTCGGTTTGGGGCGTAATCAAACTCTTATCTACTGACTTTACAAGGATGGTCATTCTGGCGATTCTCCTTGCCTTGCCCATCAGTTATTTGATCACCAAGAGGTGGCTGGATAATTTTGCCTACAAGATTGAATTGGAATGGTGGTTGTTTGGCAGTGCCGCCTTAGTCACTTTATTGATCGCTTGGTCCGTTGTAGGCCTGCAAACCCTGAAAACGGCGCGGCTCAATCCGGTGGAATGTCTGCGGGATGAGTAAGGGGTGAGATTAAACTAGAGCTAGTAAATACTGGATGATGAAATATATTGTTGCGGGTTATCGGGTTGCGGGTTGCGACAACACCTAACCCGATAACCCGCAACAAACTAAGAGCTATGCCTTGATATAAAGGGCTAAGTAGCAACCTTTTTTGCTATTCGCCTTTACTATTATCCTTCTTAAAAAAACGACTCAAGCCCTTACTCTTCTTTTCCTCCGCTTTCGTCCGGGATTTATCAGCCGTGGTCTCTTTACGTCCTACCTTTCTATTGACCTTTTCTTCCCTGCGCTGCGCTTTAATCACAGCTGCTCGGGCTCGGGCTGCCTCTTCCCTTGCTTCTGCCGCCTTGCGCTCCTTTTTGCTAGCCCGAACATCAGCTTTGGCGGCCTGATGCGTTTTCCTGAGGACCTTCTTTTCTTTGACGGGTTTATTTTCGGCGGTATTCGTTTTATCTTTTTTGCTAAAGCCATCAAAAAAGCTTTTCTTCTTTTCCTTGGGCGCTTCTTGTTCCACTTTCTTTTTCTTCTTGAAAATTTGCGCTTCTGCGCTATTCCAGCTCCCGATCGTGAAGATCATAATGAATAAGCCAATAAAGCGAAATGACATAGACTATCGTTTTTTCGATATAACGTAAGCAGGAGCAGCTTTAGTACCTAGTCCACAGCGGATAAAAAGCGAAGAGTCCATTGGATAAATTTTTCGGCATCAAGTGGTAGAGATAAACTAGCCACACCCTGTTCTACCGTCTTTGCGCCCATTCTATCGATTCGCGTTTCCATCAATAATTGATCATAGGCCTTGCTAAATTCAGGATGTGCCTGTACCCCTAGCATGCGTTGCCCTACGCGGAAAATACCTACAGGACAAGCGGGAGTACTAGCTAAGACGGTAGCATTCGGCGGCAAAACGTGTACCTGATCCTGGCACATCATTAATAAATTCAATCTTGTCTGGAAGGGATCCATCCAGGCTTCTTGTTGGGAAATAGTAAAGGTTTGTATCCCGACAGACCAACCACTTTGCGCCTTCTTCACCTCACCGCCAAGCGCCGCTGCTAGCAATTGATGCCCAAAACATACGCCCAGGAAATACTTTTCTGACTGGTGTATGTCTCTGATGAATTGCTGGAGTTGAATAACCCAATCTAGTTCTTCATAGACGGAATGGCTCGAACCAGTCGCTATATACGCATCGCAAATGTCCACGCTCGATGGAAACTGGCCATCGCATACGGCAAATACTTCAAAATCAAAAGTTGACCAGGCTCGTTGAAAGATGGCGGGATAATCCCCAAATTCATCCCGAAACTCTGGTCGTACATGATCACACAATAATAAACCTACTTTCATGGGGTATCGGGTAGTTTAAGGTGAAAGGATTTGCCCCTTGTTAACGCATCATAACCGAGCTGGGATAAAGTATATCCTTTCCCCGAATTCTTAACGCCGGTCCAGGCCAGTGCTGGATCGAGATAATCACATCGATTGAGAAAACAGGTACCTGTCTCCAATTGGTCCCCAATATGGATGGCAGCCTCCACGTCGCTACTCCAAATAGAGGAAGTCAAGCCATAAGGACTATCATTCATCAAGCGGATAGCTTCCTCATCATTCTCGACAGACATGATACCCACCACCGGTGCAAAGCTCTCTGTTCTCATGATGTCCATTTGGTGATTGACATCAATCAAAATCTGCGGTGCCATATAGGGGGTTCCCTCTTGGTGGTGTACAAAGAATCGAGAATTAACTAAAGTTTGCGCGCCTTTTTGGACGGCTTGCTGGATTTGCTGTTGAGCAAAAGCAGCGGCAGTCGGGCGTACCATTGGCCCTAGTGTAGTTTCAGGCAATAGTGGATTATCCAACACATAGTCTTTAGTCAGCGCTACTGCTCCCTCCACAAAGTCCTTGAAGTGAGCCTGGTGCACATAAATACGTTCCACGCCACAACAAGATTGTCCTGAATTGAAAAAAGCACCATCTACTAGGTTTTCAATCGCTTGCTCCAATACAGCATCTTCTCTTACATAAGCAGGGTCCTTACCCCCTAACTCTAAGCCTGCGGTGATAAAACGTTCACCTACAGCACGCTGAATCGCCTTACCTCCACTCACCGAACCCGTAAAAGCCACATAACTAATCCGCGGATCGGCAATAACTTTTGCTACCTGGGGGTGGGAGAGGTGTAAATATTGAAATACGCCAGCAGGTAATCCTGCCTCGGCAAAAGCAGCGGCATAGCGTTCTGCACAAAGCGGCGTTTGTTCGGCATGTTTGAGGATCACTGTGTTCCCAGCCAATAAGGCGGGAAAAATGGCATTGACAGAGGTGAGATAGGGGTAATTCCAAGGTGCCAGGACTAGTACCGTGCCAACTGGTTCTTTTCTGATGAATCGCTGAAACCCACTTAAGCCAGGTACTTCGATATCTGCTAAGGCTGATTCAGCAATAGCCATCATATACTCGGCTCTTTCCTTAAAGCCTTTGGATATTTCAAAAGGGGTATAGCGGATAGGGCGTCCCATCTGCCAGGTCAGTTCTTCGCCAATCTCATCAGCATGTGCCATAAAATAGTCTAATGCCTTTTGTAGAATGGCTATCCGATCTTCGAGTTTTGTGTTTTTCCATATCGCCCTCGCAGTGACGGAAGCTGCCAAGCTATTCTCTATGGCCTTTCCTTCCGCCAAATCTCTCGTCACATAAATACTTCCATCAATCGGACTGATGGTTTCAATTTTTGTTTGCATATCATCAAAAGCTAAATTAGAATCAAAATCAACATCGCAGCCACGCTGCACGCCGTTCGTGCAGGTGTGAAACCGCCGTTCGTGTAGGTGTTGCACACCTGCACTCCACTATTCCGGCGTCACATAAGCCGCCGTAATCCCGCCATCCACCAAGAATTCTGATCCAGTCATATAAGAAGATTCATCGGAGGCGAGGAAAAGGACAGCCTGCGCCATTTCCTTGGCTTCCCCGAAGCGCCCCATTGGGACATGGACCAAACGCCGCTGTTTCTTCTCGTCTGTATCAAGGAAGCTCATCAATAATTCTGTGCGTAGCGGCCCAGGAGAAAGCGCATTCACCCGGATATTTTCACGCGCGTGAATAACCGCCAGTTCCCGACTCATCGATAATACGGCACCTTTACTTGCGGTGTAGGCCAATTGTGGCGTGGCCGCGCCCAAGTGTGCCACAAAGGAAGCCGTATTGATAATAGAACCACCACCCGCTCTGGCAAGCGCTGGAATACCGTACTTGCAGCCAAAGAAAACGCCCTTTACATTGATAGCATAAGTGAGGTCGAAAATGGCTTCGGAAGTAGACATCGCATCACCGTCATCACCATGCATGATACCTGCATTGTTGAACAGGATATGAAGTGCACCATATTGCGCTTCGGCATAGCGAATCATATTTTCGCAATCGGCTGCTTTGGATACATCCGCATGAAAAAAGACGGCTTCTCCGCCGCCTTCTTTAATTTCTTGTACTATGGCTTGACCTGCCTGGTCATTGATGTCAACGACCACAATTCTTGCACCTTCCTGGGCAAAGAGTAGGGCAGTAGCAGCTCCAATTCCACTACTGGCGCCAGTAATTAGCGCTACTTTATTTTCTAAACGCATGAGAAGTATTTCTTTTATATTCTTTCAAAATATCTTTTTCGCTCCCAATCCGTCACGGCACTATTATAGGCCTTTTGTTCTGTTTGGTAAAAATGCGTATAGTGTGCCACTACCGCTTCTCCAAAAACAGCTTTGCTAAAGTCACTTTTACTAAACTGTTCAACAGCCTCTCCCAGGGTGTAAGGAACTCGAGCTAAATCCTTCGCTGCATAAATATCGCCTTCAAAGATGGTTGGCGGCTCTATTTGCTTTTCAATACCATCCAAGCCAGAAGCCAGAGCGGCGGCAAAAGCTAGATAGGGATTACAATCTGCCCCCGGTATCCGGCACTCGATCCGCAAGCTTTCCCCTTTCCCCACCACTCTAAAACCAGCCGTTCTATTGTCATAGCTCCAGGCTAGCCGTGTCGGTGCCCAAGAACCATCTACATATCGTTTATAAGAATTGACAGTAGGAGCATAAAAAGGCATAACGTCTGGCACATGCGCAATCCACCCGCCCAAAAACCAGCGAAAAATATCCGCTGTCTCTTATACACATCTGACGCTGCCGACGAAGAGGATAG
>CAJXUM010000047.1 GCA_913060855.1 uncultured Lewinella sp.
GAGATCAGCCTCGGTCTCGTGGGCTCGGAGATGTGTATAAGAGACAGGGAAAAACCACTACTTACTCTTTTTGGTGATAGTGATCCAATCATGAAAGGAGGTGAGCAATTCTTTAAGAAGATTGTACCTGGCGCAAAAAATGCCCCACATGAGATTATTCCTCAAGCAGGGCATTTTATTCAAGAAGACCAAGGGGAGTTATTGGCGCAGAAACTCGTTGACTTTATTAATGGAATAAGTTGAAATACACGCTTTCCATTTCAGTATTTCCTTAGAAAGGATACTATGCCTGCTGGTGCCGAACCAACATAACGGCTGCTAATGTGTTAACTTTATTAATACCTCATTCCAAAAGTATTTCTTACCTCTTATGATTCATATTATAGACCTTCATTTTCAAGGACAGACGGAAGCCATTGCTGCATTTTTGGTGGAAACTTCTGCGGGCCCCGTATTGGTGGAAACAGGCCCCCACTCTACCTTCCCTTATTTGAAGGCAGGAATTGAAGCAGCAGGTTTTACCATTGAAGATATCAAGCATGTTTTCCTCACGCATATCCACTTAGACCATGCCGGAGCAGCCTGGTTGTTTGCAGACCATGGCGCTACGATCTATGTACATCCAAGAGGATATCCACATATGCATGATCCTAGTCGCTTATTGAAGTCGGCCAAAATGATTTATCAAGATAATATGGATGCCTTGTGGGGTACATTAAACCCTATTGCCGAGCAACAGCTAAAGGAAGTAGCGCATGAAGATGAGTTTAGCATTGGCGACACTACCTTTAAGGCTTGGCATACGCCTGGGCACGCCGTTCATCATATTGCTTGGCAGGTAGGCGAAGATCTCTTTACGGGAGATGTGGCTGGCGTGAAAATCGGAGCCGGACCTGTAGTCCCTCCTTGTCCTCCACCAGATATTAACGTGGAAGATTGGAAGGCATCGATCCAATTGATTAAAGATTTGGCTCCCGCACGGCTTTGGCTAACGCACTCACAAGCTGTTAGTAATGTAAATGAACACTTGAATGAATTGGAAGATCGATTGGTAGATTGGGCAGATTGGCTAAAACCTAAGGTGGTAGACGAGCAATTAGAAGACGGCGCCTTGGTAAAGGCCTTTACACAATATGTATTGGAAAGCTTTTTGAAGCTAAACTTAAGTAAGGAAGTAAGTACTAGATATGAAGTAGCTAATCCTGCAGGGATGAGTGCTTTTGGTTTGAAACGCTATTGGAAAAAGAAAGCACTATCAGGAAGCCGGTAAAAAACGTTTGCCGGTTTTGATCACAAATTTTAATAACTGAACATCAGGGAGAAGTGTTTCAGTTTCGGCAGAGGCCTCATCTTGCAAATTTTCCTGTAACTCTAATTCCACATTGCTTCCTTGCAAAGTTGCTTCGGAAGTAACATTAACAGAGCGTAAGAAAACATACGAGCCCATACTCATCAGGGCAATAACAGTTAAACAGATTAAACGAGTATTCAGTATTTTCATAATTTACGGGTAATAACTAATAATGTTGTGAAACAATTCTACTCTATTAGTCGCCTCTAATATAAAATTATTACACTTTCTAAGATGATATTTTCGACATTAGTGCCTTTAAAATCGACAAATAGCGATATTTCTTCTGTTTCAGAAGTACAATAAAGACGGTCCTATCTAAAAAAAGGTTGCAACTATCTTCTTTTATTTTTCAAATTAATTGAAAATGGAAGAATCTGGGATCGCCTCAATCAACTTTTTAGTATAGGCAGTCTTCGGATTATTGTACAAATCATCTGCTAGCCCTTCCTCCACTATCTTGCCTTCATACATCACCAGAATACGATCCGCCATAAACCTCACCACTGATAAATCGTGAGAAATGAATATATAGGACAACCCTTTTTCCTCCCTTAGCTCAGTCAGCAAGTTAAGAATCTGGGCCTGCACAGAAACATCCAAAGAAGAAACAGATTCGTCGCAGATCAAAAAGCTAGGCTCGACAGCCAAGGCCCTGGCAATCGCAATTCGTTGCCGTTGTCCACCAGAAAATTCATGCGGATACCGAAAAAAGTGATCTGCCGAAAGCCCTACCTTTTCTAATAAAGCCACTGTCTTATCTTTCCATTCTTGCTGCGATAAAGAAGGAAAATATTTGCGCATCGGTTCACTGATGGCATAACCAATCATTTTCCTAGGATTGAGAGAGGCATAAGGATCCTGAAAAACGATTTGCATATTTTTCCGATAGGGCTGCATACCTCGTTCATCCAAGGCCGTCAATTCATCACCGGCGAAAACAATTCGTCCCGCTTGTGGCTCGATCAGCTTTAGTATCGTGCGGCCCAAGGTGGTTTTACCACAACCTGATTCTCCTACTAGCCCTATAGACTCTCCTTTTTTCAGTTGAAAGCTCACCCCATCTACAGCTTTGACATAAGCAGTGGGTTTGCCCCAAAAATTCTTTTTGCTGGGAAACCAGGTCTCTAGTTGTTCTATTTCCAGAATAGATGGTTTCTCCGCAATCGTCTGTAGATGTTGCTGATAATCTGCTTCCTTATAGCGCCAATCTTTTGTTATGGGTTCCCCTTCTTCTTGAAAGTCGGCGATGGTCGGTAGTCTTCGCAAACGTTGGTGCAAAGGCGGGCGGCAGGCCAATAGGCCTTTTGTATAAGGATGAGAAGGACGCTGTAATAAGGCTACTTTATCTCCTCTTTCGACAATCTCCCCCTCTCGCATCACCAATACACGATCAGCGATCTCTGAGATAACGCCTAAATCATGAGAAATGAACAGGATACCGATATTGAGTTCCTCTTTCAGCGCCAATAACAATTGCAGAATCTGGCCTTGCACGGTGACGTCCAAGGAAGTGGTAGGTTCATCGGCGATAATGAGGTCGGGGGTAGCGGCGATGGCCATGGCGATCATGATGCGCTGCTTTTGTCCGCCCGAGAGTTGGTGAGGATAGGCCGCAAAGATGCGTTCGACATCTGGCAGTTGCACTTGTTCGAATAAAGCCAAAACGGCCTTACGTGCTTCTTTTCCCGAAAGCCCCTTATGTAGTTGAACAACTTCTGCTACTTGATTGCCACAAGTATAAACGGGATTGAGAGAACTCATAGGATCTTGGAACACCATGCTGATCCGATTACCCCTTATCTTTTGTAAGCCTTTCGCATCTAGCTCATTCAAGATGATCGGAGAATCCTGATCCGAATGAAATACGATTTCGCCGGACTTCCAAAGCGCAGATCCAGGCAATAGCTGCAAAATAGACAAGGCCGTCATTGATTTTCCAGATCCAGATTCACCAACGATTCCCAGCACCTCTCCCCTATTCAATTCAAAGCTAATGCCTTTTAAAGCCTCAAACTCTCCGTCAACTGCTGGAAAGCTCACCGCCAAATCTTTGACATGTAGCAATTTATTCTTACTCCTCATCAATCACCTTTATTTCTATCTTGCCTCCATTAATTTCCAACTTCAAATCCTCCATATGATCTAACCAGCTAACCATGTCATCGCCCAAAAAGATGCGACGCCACCCGAAGCCAATAGCTTCCTCTTTATAGGCCCGATCTAATTTAAAACGCAACAACTGGTTTTTGGAACAAACCAAACTAGTAGCCACTTTATCCTCGATACATTTATACTTGATCAGCAGATATAGTAGATCAATGATGATATCTTCGTTTTGGTCATCCCCTTTATCGAAGTCTGGTATTTTAGCCAGCATACTTCTTTCTATTTCCGACTCTCCCTGTTTATATAAATTGACGAAGACGTCTCCTAATTGATCAGTAACCTTGTCCGGTATCCGCCGGTTTTTCTTCAAAGCATCCTTTCCCGCTCCGACATTGCGTACAATGTGGTTGATCATTTTACTGGGCAGTACCATTTCCTTAGAATGGTTTCTCTTTTCTGCAGTTTCAACCCGCCATTTGGTCAAACGGAGAAAAAATAGTTTTTCCTTATTCGCCAATGATTTGATCATATTACTATTGATCGCCTCATGGTAAGGAGATTTCTCATAATAGACAGCAGTCTCTAATTTTTCAAACTCCTCTTTGGCCCAAGCCTCTCGTTTATACTTCTTCAATCTCCCACTCGCCTTTTGCCAAAGATTGTATAGCGGTAAAACGTCTTCCAAAGCATAAGTCAATTGACGTTGCTGAAAAGGTCTCGCTTCCCAATCTGCCACAGCATACCCCTTCTTAAGGTGCCATCCCAATTCCGTTTCAACCAATTTGCGAAAAGAGATAGGATACCGATAACCTAGAAAACCTGCTGCGATTTGCGTATCAAATACATTTTTGGGTACCGTGCCAAAAAGATTATTCAAAAGCCGATAATCATTATCCCCTGCGTGTGTAATTTTGCAGATTTTTGCATCTTCCATTAAAGCGAGAAAAAGATCTAGCTTACCACAGTGAAAGGGATCGATCAAATAATTCCCCTTCTCAGTGGCCACTTGGATGAGGCAAAGCCTAGGCCAATACCGTTTTTCACCGACAAATTCGGTGTCAAAGCAAAGCCATGGTACTTCTTTGTTTGCTTGATAAAACGCTTCAAGTTGAACGGGGGAATCAATAAATTCGTAGCTTCTATTAGTTGAATTTGACATGAACACTTTTGAATTCTAGAAAAATGGGTCCCAACAAGAACACGCATCAGTGTGTTTAAGTTATAGGAAACACAAATTGATTGTAAATATGGCGATGTGTATCTAAGTCATTATTAAGCCCCTAATATCAGGGAATGACCAGGGAACGCTGCGCGAAAATCCGAAAATATTTTGGTACTCAATAATTTGCTTCCAATTTATCCTAAATGAAAGGCGAAATGTTGAGAAAAATGTTAATTTTTGTTGCCATATGATAATCCTAGTGTCCTTTATCACGTTTTGAAGTCTTAAGAGACAGTAGACAGTAGTTTTGTCTGATTTATTTACTTTCTCTGACCGCAAAAATTGCCAGGGAATCTTTATTACAAGGAAGGAGTAATTTCTTCCACAAAATTTAGGTACGATGAAAATTGTTAAGCGCATATCTATTGTTTTACTTGTGCTTGTTGTGCTATTTATTGGTGCAGCCATCGCTGTACCCATCATTTTTAAAGATAAAATCGTGGCTATTGCCAAAGAGGAGATCAATAAGAATGTTCGAGCAAAAGTAGATTTTGCGGACGTGGATCTTTCTTTGTTCCGCGGTTTTCCCCATTTGGTATTTAGTTTGAAAGACTTCTCCGTGGTGGGCATAGAGACTTTCGAAGATGTGAAGCTGGTATCGGGAAAATCAGCTGATTTCAAATTGGATATCATGTCTGTGATAAGAAGCACAAGCCCTGTCAAGATAAAATCCGTCAGTCTAATTTCTCCGGATATTAATATTCTGGTACTAGCTGATGGCCAAGCCAATTATGATATTACGGTACCAACTGATCCACAAATTCAAGAGACAGCCAGCCAAACGGATTATAGTGGTGTAGTCGTACAGCTCGAGAAGTACTTGGTAGAAAACGGTCAATTCGTTTTTGACGACCGTACCCTAGGTGCTTACGTAGCTGCCAAGAACATTAATCACAGTGGCTCCGGTAATTTCACCATCGACAATTACGACTTAAATACCGCAACGGTTATTGATGAATTCACCCTTAACTATGGCGATATCAATTACCTAGTAAAAGCGCGGACAAGCCTAGATGTCATTCTAAATATCGATCAAAGCACCAGCAAGTTTACGTTGAAAGACAATGAACTCCAGGTCAATGAGTTAGTACTCAATGCCGAAGGTTTCGTCCAGCTGGCCGAGTCTGACGACATCAATATGGATATTGCCTTTAGTTCCCCACAGAATGACTTCAAGCAATTGTTATCGATGGTTCCCAATGCCTATATTAAGGGATATGAAGATGTGAAGGCAGAAGGGAAATTTGCATTCGATGGTAATGTAAAAGGTACCTTCAATAGCGAAAAAGAGCAACTTCCTGCGTTCTTGATCAATTTTGCGGTCGATAATGGCAATATTAAATATCCAGATCTTCCTTTAGGGATTAGTGACATCAATGCAGCAATTAAAATTAATAGCCCTAGCAGTGATTTAGACCAACTGAAGGTCGATGCCAATCGCTTCCAACTAAAGGTGGGTGGTAACCCAATAGCCGGACGGTTTAGCTTGAGCACCCCAATTAGTGATCCTGCCGTAGATGCGGCCATCAAAGGAGTCCTCAATTTGGCTGAATTTAGCCGTGCCTTCCCTATCGAAGGGATAGAAACTTTAGATGGGATTATCACTGCCGATGCAAAAGTCAATACCCGTATGTCGGCTATCGATGCCGGCGCTTATGATCGAGTGGATATGAGTGGTACCATGCAAATTGATCAAATGACTTATAAGTCAGCAGACCTGCCTACGGTTTTTATTAAGACCATGGATGTTAATTTTACCCCTCAAAATGTACAAATCAAAAATTTTCAAAGTCAACTGGGACAAAGTGATATTAAAGCACAGGGGTATATTGATAATATTCTTGCCTATTTCTCTCCTAAAAAAGCCATGACGGGTAAGATGCGGGTGCAATCTGACTTCTTTGATGCCAATGAGTGGATTCCTGCAGAAGAAGAAGAGACTGTGATTCCTGCTGGCGACGGAGATACAGAGGAGGAGGCCATGGCTATTTTCGATCGCTTCAATTTTGATTTGGAAGGAGCTTTCAGAGAAATCGTTTATGACGTATACACCTTAAGCAATACCAAAGTACGGGGACAAGTTGGTCCTCAATTACTGAAAGCTGATCAATTGGAAACCCGGATAGGCGTGAGTGATTTTTCCGCTACCGGAACTATACTTAATGTGTTCGACTACCTATTTGATAATGGCACCCTGAAAGGTGATATCGTCATGAACTCCCGCTTAGTAGATCTCAATGAATTTATGGAAACGGTGAGCCCCGAAGCCGAAGCCAAACCTATCGCCAATGATGATGCACCTTTAGAGGTAATACCCGTACCAGAGCGAATGAATATCGATATCGATGCCAATATAGACCGTGTCAAATATTCCAATATGGTGTTGAAAGATGTCAAAGGTCTTCTGGTAGTGGCTGACCAAGCCGTCGTGTTGGAAAATGCGACTTCCAAAACCTTAGGGGGACAAATGAATATCAGCGGGAGTTATGATACAAAGGATATAACAGCCCCTAGTTTTACCTTCAAATACGATCTAGCACAATTAGACTTCAAGGAGACTTTCAACACCATGAATACCTTCAAAACCTTAGCGCCTATCGGCCAATTCATTAGTGGTAATTTTAATTCTACCATGATTATGGAAGGAGTCCTAGGAGAAGATCTTATGCCCAACCTACAGACGCTAAATATTGAAGGCTTCCTGGAAACGATTCATGGCGTAATGGGTGGCTTCAAGCCGCTACAAGCGGTGGGCAATGCGCTCAATCTTGAGGCCTTAACCAAAGATATCGATTTAGGTCGTACCAAAAATTGGTTTGAATTGAAAGATGGAACGGTAGAAATCAAGGAATTTGATTTAGCCCTGGATGACATCGCGCTGAAAATTAGTGGTAAGCACGGATTGGATCAAAATATGGCTTATGCTATCAAAGCACGAGTGCCTAGAGCTATGTTAGAAAAGGGTGCCGTTGGAAAAGCAGTAGACAGTGGCTATGGCCTATTACAATCGCAAGCTTCAAAGCTAGGTTTCAATCTAAAAAAGAGTGAGTTTGTAAATGTTTTGGTTAACCTAAGTGGTTCTATTACTGATCCTAAAGTAAAATTGAGTCTCTTAGGTGGAGATGGCGAAAGCTCTTTGGCCGAAGCCGGAGAGGAAGCCCTAAAAGATGAAATCAATAAGCAAAAAGACGCCCTGGAAGCAGAAGCGAATGAGAAAATTGATGAAGGCAAGGAAATTGCTAAAGAGAAAGTAGATGCAGTGGTTGATTCTGCGAATACCGTCATTAAGGAAAACGTAGACAAGGTAAAAGCAGAGGCAAAAGACAAGGCAGAGGAATTACTTAAAGAAAAACTAGGCTCATCGGCTGGTAACTTGATTGACTCCACCGCCAATAATGTCTTGAAAAATACCGGCACCCAAAATGCGGTCGATAGTATTAAGAACCACCTGAATAAATTCAATCCTTTCAAAAAGAAAAAGAAGAAGAACTAGCTACTCAAAAAGGAAGGCCCCGGAGAAATCCGAGGCCTTCGAGAAGCTTAATTTATCTATCATTTTGCCATTAAAAACCCTATTATTTCTGAATCACGATTCTTTCTGTTTGTACTTGGTCGCCAGATTGGATCACTAAGCCGTAAGTTCCGGCTGGCAACTGAGTAGGAATGTTTAATCTTGTGCTTGTTCCTTCATCGGTTTGAGAAATGTTGATTTGTTGTCCTTGCAAGTTGACCAAGAAAATTTGTGGTGTCTCATCTGCTGTGATACCCTCAATCACTACATATTCTGTCGCTGGGTTAGGATAGATATTCACTTCGTATGCTGCTGCTCTTTTGCCTAAGTTTACTGAAGCGATATCTGAGTAAGAAAAAGTACCGTCAAAATCTGTTTGCTTCAAGCGAAGGTATACTGTTCCTACTGCGTTTACTCGATCTGATTTCCAGTCGTAATCGATGGTTACATCTGAGTTACCTGCTCCTTTTACTTCTGCTAGTGATTTCCAGTCTTTTCCGTTGTTAGATAATTCGATAGTGAAGAAGTCATTGTTGATCTCTACTGCTGTAGCCCAGTTAACGTTAAGCATTCCGTCTACACTTGCGGTAGCTTCGAAGTACAACAATTCTACGGGTAGTACACTGCTCGCTCCCAAGTCTAATACACTTGGCATTTCGTTGCCGTTCGAAGAATCATACTCACACTGTCCGTCTACACATTTTATCTTCGCACTACCTGACAACTCCATCTCTACACAGTTAAACCAGCCTCCCATGTCTTTTCCTAGTATTGCTGCTGCACCATTCATCTTTACTTCTTTTGTGTCAAAAGTGCCTCTTCCACCGATGTAGATGATGACGCTTCCGCTCAATGTCGTTTGCTCTTCTACTTTTACCATCGTGCCATCAAAGCAGATGCTTCCTCCTCCGCTACCGATGAAGTCTTCTCCTACACTCATTGTCCCTCCTGTGAAGATAATGTTAGGACCACCTGTTCTTTTGAATGATCCTTCTATGACAAAATCTGTCTTTGTTACCTTAAAGTTTGTTCCGCCTTTGATTTCCAAATCCTCTTCGATGTTAATTGTTCCGCCGTTGCTTTCAAAATATCCGCTTCCTTTTACCGCTAGGCTCTCTGCGTATACATTTCCTTCTGTGTAAAACTCCGCTACCCCCGTGATCTCAATCCCTTCTTCGACGATCAAATCTCCTTTCACTGTAAATGATCCGTCCCAGCCCGTGTGCTTTACTGATTCGCATTCGATCACTCCACTTGCATTGATCAAAAATGTTCCGCTACCTGACATTTTAAGCTGGCCGTCAATCTCTAAAGACGCATTGTCATTCACTGTCATGGAAGCGCCTTGAGAAAACTTAAGGTCGCCATCCACTTCTACTTTATGGTTGATAACTACTGCCTCACCAGGCCAAGAAGAAATCGAAGGCACTACACCGTTGCTCCAGATGCGAGCGTCATCCCAATCGCCACTTTTAATGGTGCTGTGGGTGGCTGCGTTCACGGCTGTGAAGAAGAAGAAAAGTAGGGTGAAAATTGTTAAGCTTCTCATGTCTCTTTGTTTTTGTGTTTTTTGGCAAATGATAGTAAGGCCGACCAACGTGCAGTTGAGCAGTATTTTGTTGTTTTTGTCTGACCTTGTTTTTAATTACAATACAAATATAGGGGGAGAAGCGCCCCAGATTGGTCCATTTTCTATTTTTGGGCCATTTGTCTCTGTAATTGGTAGTATGTGCTCTTTTTTGGAATTTTCCATATTTGGGAACGCAACGTAGCCGCCAATTTATTGGCGAAGCTCAATAGCCAAAACCCAGCAGCCAACACAGCGAGGGCTCTGATATTTCAAATTACCATTATAATAAGGAGAGCGAAGGAGACAAGGACAGAGCAGGTTCCACTTAGAAACCGTGAACCAAGGGCGAGGGACGGGGCAGCCGCCAAATTATTGGCAGGCTACAAAAGAGCGATTTCAGCTTGAATATTTTGACGTGCTTGGTCTTCCAGTTGATCGCGCAAGGCAGGAGTATGGTAAATGGATGGCCGAGCCAAGAAACTTTGCAGGGCTTTTTTGCGCCCAGCCTGATAAAGATCATCTGGGAAGACCTGGAATTCTTTCCGAATCTGTTGGGCATAGACCTGGTAATTCGCCCATGGTTTGGCGAGGATAGCTAGGTCGAAATCTAGTAAATAGGGTAAATCGGAATCTGTATCTAAAAGCTGGTGTGATTTTGTGGCCAAGATTTGTTGGCAGCATTGCTCAATCCTATCTGCACTCAGACCAAAGTCGGGCAATCGCATGCGGGCGAATTCCGCACTTTCCCATTCATTATCCTTACGACCGGCCACATAAATGATGTCGTGATACCAAATAGATAGTTGGAATATTTCTTTGTCTATAATTTGCTCCTCATAGATAGCCAACCAATCTAGTAACTCTTCAAGGTGAAGCAGATTATGATAATGTCGCGCCATTCCTCCATAATGGCTACATATTTCCTCCCAATAGGAATCACAAAGTTCAGCCTTTAATTGCAGGCCTTCACACAAACGTAGCCATTGCTGATGGAGTGGCGTGGTCATAGGACAAATAATAACTGATACCAATAGGCGAATAGCGGCATCATGAAAAATAAGACAAATCCTAATAGAACAACACTAAAAGATGAAGCTAGTGTTCCCAATGAATTGACGGGTAATCTAAATAAGAAAAAGTAATACGCGCCCATTAAGAGATAGATCAGCGGGTTGACCATAATAGGTAAGGCATAGATGAGGAGTGAAAAAACACCTAGGAAGGCGGTGTGTCCAATAATATAGGCACTCAACACCATATGCTCCGTAAAATTATACTTGCGGAAAATCAACCAGGAAGGCATCGCAAACAAGACAATTCCCATTAACCAAAAGAACTTCAGTTTTCCACGAATCAGTCGTCCAATTTCATACCCCATATTATACGTCTGGACATCTTGGATGTCCTCGGGTAGCTCGGGAAAAGGAATCGGCCAGAACTCCTGTAGTACACTATAAAGGCTAACGCCTAGAATGGCATATTGAATGGGCGGAAAAAAATTGACTCGTTTTCCAGCTAGATAACCGTCCAGCGCCTTACGAGGAGCAAGTGTCAATTCCTTGAATGTGTACCAAAAACCCTTTTCTATATTGAATAAACTTTGGGGTAACTGCAAGATAAATGACCGCCAATTAATTCGATGGGTAGTCGCCTTTTGCCCACAACTAGGGCAAAAATCCCCATTGTACGTAAGATCACAATTTAAGCACGTATTCATAGCTGGTAAATTTACGGTTGTAAATTTAGTCGATAAATGGCAGTATTTTTTCCAAAATCCACTTAATGAGGCATGAATTTTCATATCTTGATTGCAAAAAGTGGTATATAATTTTAAGATCAATATTGTCATTCGACTGGCGATTCTCCTCTTTCTTGTCTTAGGGATAGCACTGAGCTTAGATAATGGCTTCCATCTAACCACTGGTTTTGGTGTTATTCTAACGATTATCCTTATGGTCAACCTATTCAATTATGTAGACCAGACGAATAAGGATTTGGCCAATTTTTTCGAAAGTATCCAATACAATGACTTCAATACGACCGGGTCGGGACGGCATAGAGGCGACTCCTTTGGGGACCTTCACGATGGTTTCAACCTAATCAATCGAAAGTTTCGAGATATTCGTGCGGAGAAGGAAGCCAATCATCAATTCCTGCAAACGGTAGTGGAACATGTCGAGGTAGGACTGCTGTGTATCGATGAAGATGGCGAAGTCGTTTTGCTGAATAAAGCCTTGCAACGGCTGCTCCGCAAATCATACCTGGTTAATCTCAGTGGCTTAAAGAAGGTAGATGAACAGCTTTGGGAGGTCGTCACGCAATTAAAACCCGGCGATCGAGAACTCGTTAAACTCAATATTGACAATCGCTTTATGCAGATCGCGGTTCGTACGATTGATCTGATTCTAAATAGGGAGAACCTCAAACTCATTTCATTCCAGAATATCCAAAGTGAACTAGAAGCCCAGGAATTGGTCGCCTATCAAAAGTTAATTCGGATCTTGACCCATGAAATCATGAATTCGGTCGCCCCAATTGCCTCTTTGAGTTCCACTATCAATGATGTAATAGCCGATAAGGATCAACTCGACCCTGACTATATCGATATGATCAAGAACTCTGTTCGCGTCATCAAAAAGCGAAGTGAAGGGCTCCTGGATTTCACCGAAACCTACCGCAGACTTACCCGCATCCCGCCGCCCAATTTTCAGCTGGTAGATGGCAATGCTTTGATCGAAGAACTGAAAACGCTCTTTATGGCTGATTTAGCCACTAGGAAGATTGACTTGAAGCTTAAACTCCCTTCCAATCCCGTTACTTTTCAGGCGGATCCCAATTTGCTGGAACAGGTACTGATCAACCTCATCAAGAATGCCGCAGATTCACTAAAGGAGAGGGAAAATCCTGTCATTGATTTGTCTATACAAAAACATCCCGACGGCAAGGTCATCTTCCGCATTTCGGATAATGGCTTTGGTATCCCAGTAGACATGATGGATCAAATATTTGTGCCTTTCTTTACTACTAAGGAAGATGGCTCTGGTATTGGCCTGAGTTTATCTCGCCAAATTATCCGACTCCATAAAGGAGATTTGGATCTCCAGTCGGTGGAAGGAGAAGGTACTGTTGTGACGATCTCCCTATAGGTTTACCTAATAAAATCGTATAGGCAAGTTGAACTTAACAGCAACGGGTTTCCCTTGCTGTGAGCCTGGAATCCACTGCATTTCTGCTTGCATTTTTTCTATAACTTCCAGTGCAGCCTCATCCAACATAGGATTTGCCGAACGTTTCACTTCCGGATCTAGAATAAATCCTTCTTTATCAAGAGTGAAGGCTATTACTACTATCCCCGAAATACCTTGTCTTTTAGCCTCAGCGGGATATTTTAGGTTGCTGTATACAAATTGCAACATCTCCTTATCCGCACATTGTTTCTTTTGCTGATCGGTCAGGTCTACATCTGTCTCTTATACACATCTCCGAGCCCACGAGACCGAGGCTGATC
>CAJXUM010000048.1 GCA_913060855.1 uncultured Lewinella sp.
ACGAGATCAGCCTCGGTCTCGTGGGCTCGGAGATGTGTATAAGAGACAGTCCTATTCATTTCAAGATAGAAAAACCGATGGAAGAAGAAGAGGAAGAACCCATCGAAGAAACAAAACCAGAAGGTGTAAACAACTAGAAAGGATAAATGCCCTTATGGATTCGTTCTCTAACTGTTGCGGGGTGCCATTTTTAACAGCTTCCTAGCAAATACCCGTACCCCGCAACAGTTTTCCTACCTTTTATGCATCCAAGTTACCTCTTAGACAGACATAGTAAACACTCCTAATACGCCTTCCTTTTTAGCTACATCCTAGGTCCATCGTGGATTGCTTATCCTCACTAGCCAACCAATTTATCTTTTGCATAATTTGAAAAGCGCAGTAAAAAACACTTCTCAAGAGGAGAATTCCCTGAGAATTTAGTAATATCGCTTATCAAGCCAACTTTATGCAACAAGATCCATACTTGCTGTCCAGAGATCGGATAGCAGCACCACCTACCAAATTTCGAGAAAAATTAAAATTTCTTGGACCTGGCTTTGTTCTATCTGCCTCCATTGTTGGGTCGGGAGAACTCATTGCCACAACCACCCTTGGCGCCCAAGCTGGGTTCATCACTTTTTGGGTCATATTGGTCAGTTGCCTGGTCAAGGTCGCTGTACAATTGGAATTTGGTCGGCATACTATTATGACCGGAGAAACGGCGATGCAATCCTTTAATAAGTTGCCTGGACCCAAAGTGGGAAAAGCCAAGTGGATTGTTTGGATGTTCTTCTTGTTGATGGTTATCAAAATTCTACAAGTAGGAGGAGTACTGGGGGGAGTAGCTATTATCCTGAGTATTTCATTTCCGGCTGTTCCATTAGCCGTTTGGGTAGCTGTTATCGCGGTAGTCGTAGCGCTCATGATATTTAGAGGATACTACAGCTTCATTGAGAAATTCTCATTGGTAATGATCGCCATTTTTACGGTCTTTACCTTTGTATCCTTATATTTTTTGAATGCGACGCCCTATGCGATTCAATGGGAGGATATTGAGACAGGACTCCAGTTCAGTTTACCCAAAGAGGCTGTAGCTGTTGCTTTCGGTGCTTTCGGCATCACAGGGGTAGGAGGGGATGAGATCATTGCCTATACCTATTGGTGTTTAGAAAAAGGCTACGCCGCCAAGACTGGCCCCCCTGAGGACACAGAGGCCTATGAAGCAAGAGCCAAAGGATGGATGAAGGTGATGTACCTGGATGCTATCTTGGCGATGATCGTTTATACCTTGGTGACAGCGGCTTTTTATCTGCTAGGAGCAGCCGTTTTACATGCACAAGGAGAGGTTCCACAGGGGTATGAAATGGTGGAAACGTTGTCAAGCCTCTACACGGAAAGCTTAGGGCCAGGTGCCAAAACCGCTTTCATGTTGGGATCATTCATTGTCCTTTTTTCTACGCTATTCGCCGCCTTAGCGGCTTGGACCCGCCAGTTTTCTGACGTGTTTGGACAAATCGGCTGGATAGACTTTTTCGATCTAGAACAAAGAAAAAAATCCATTGCTATCTTGGCTTGGGTTTTTCCTATACTTTGGGGTTCCTTTTTTCTCTTTATAGAAATGCCCGTTTTGATGGTGCTTACAGGAGGAATAGTGGGGTCTCTTATTCTTTTTCTCGTAGTATTTGCCGCCCTACATTTTCGTTATAAACAGACGCCGGAGCGATTTAGGCCCAACAAGATTTATGATATTATCTTTTGGGTAAGTGTATTATCTATTGCATGGGTAGGTATTTATGGAATTACCAAACTATTTTAAAAGAACTAAGGGGTTTGGAAATAAAAAAAGCGCGGAGAAAAATCGCTTCTCCACGCCGATACACACATTTGAAACACTATTATTACACGCTTTTAGTTTTTAATCTCTTTTTGAGATAATCATTTTCCGGGTAGCACTATACGTCTGCGAGGATAACTGATAGTATAGTAAGCCCTGTGTCGTAAGTTCATTCGCGTTTACTTCGATTTCATTGTAACCGACTTCAAAATCATTTTGATATTCTTTCAGCAGTTTACCACTCATGTCAAAAATCCGTAGGCTTGCTTTTCCTGCGTGTGGCAAGTAAAAGCCAATCACAGTTTCCTGACTAAAGGGATTGGGCCTATTTTGTAGCAACTTGAAAGTGTCAATTTCATCGATCTTTCTTGTGGTAGAAAATTCTAAGGCTACTCCTTGCCAAGCCCCGCCAGTTTGATAGGCTTCCCTCGGCGTTATCCGATCACTCATAGTCAACCAATCGCTTAGCTTCCCTTTCTGAAGGCTGCGGAAAGACAGGGTAAATAAATCTTCAGTATCCTGAGCCTCTGTATTGGTATTATCCCAACTGATAGGTAGGAGCCCTTCATTTGTTAGCCCTAAATTGATACTCTCTGATGTTAGCAAACCAGGCTGGAATTGCTCAAATTGTAAGGCAGTGGGATCAAATCGTAGTGCGCCTTGGAAACCAATGATTTGTTCTAGTTGGCTACTACCTAAATGTACATTGATAGTTTGCCCAGCTTCTAATGTTTGATCCTGCACTTCCAGAAAGAAGGTTCCTGCTGTACTTCGAGGATTAATATTTTGCAATTCATTGAGGTAGGCATTTCCATTAATATCTCCGATTTTGATGGCTATAAAATCCACACCTTCTTGATGGTCCTGCAGGTTTTCAATTTGGATTACTTCAGGAAAGGTCTCAGTCCAGGGGTTTGCTGGATTGGGGAATTCATACAGTGCATCTATAAAACGCCAGCTTGTATTTTGAGGAATAGTCGCCTCAATACCCAAGATGAGCTGTCTCAGCAAAATGATATCGAAGGTGGTGACATTACTAGATCGATTGATATCCGCCGCAATGATTTTATAAGGAGAATCCAAACGTTGCTCACCCAAAATGTGTCTTGAAATCATGATCAAATCGATCGTAGAAATACCATTGCTAAAGTCATAATCCATTTCGGGACGAATCTGATAGCTACTATCAGGACTTAGATCATCCATTTTATAAGAGCCATTGATATTGGTCGGGCCATACATCGGCATATCATCCCTGATTTGCATCATGACACCTTGTACGGGTTCATCATATGCAGTCATGATCTCACCAGAAATGGCGGCTAGTGGACTCGGATTACATATCTCGTCGGAGTCTAGCAAGGTGATCGTTGTGGTACAAAAACTATAATTGGGGCCACCTATTGATCCATCGGGCTGCATGGATAATGGATTGTTGGCACTATCCCAGGCGTAAACCTGTACTTCTACCCTTTCATCTACTTCATCGCAGGTAAGAACGATCGCTTCTTCATTCGGATCTGGGATTTCTCGGCCATCCTCTATTTCTATGGTTTTATGAATGGAAAAACGGACAGGGCCAGTGCAATCATCTACATTAGATGTCAAAATAGCAGTAGCCAGAATGGAAATAGCACCCAGATCTAAATCGCCATCGCCATCCGCATCAATAACAGGATCTTGTGGCATGACCTCTACAGAAAATGGAAGCCTACAAGTAGGAGTGCTTATCGTACAGTCGATGACTTCAAACGATACCTGTGTACTGGTTCTATTATCACAACCATCTGTCACTTCGATTTGAAAAGCATGTACACCTAATGGGAATTGTCCGGTGATTCGATAATTAGGGAAAATACCTAAGATGTTTTCGGGCAAAATTTCGTCATCAAGACTACCATCATTTCCATTATCTATCCAGGCTCTAATGCTCGTTCCC
Source organism: uncultured Lewinella sp. (assembly GCA_913060855.1). Taxonomy (GTDB): domain Bacteria; phylum Bacteroidota; class Bacteroidia; order Chitinophagales; family Saprospiraceae; genus DT-111. The sequence goes on from CAJXUM010000048.1 coordinate 3,756, forward strand.
TCTGGAGAGCAGCCTTCTGTAATCGAAAATGGATAATCCACAAAGCCGGTACAATTGTCAGCATTGTCGCTGCAAAACAGACTATCCGTAGAAGGGGTGATGACTGGAGCTGTCAAATCAAAAATCAGTATTTCCTGCGTGTATTCCCAATAACCGGTAGAGGGAAGTGTACGCCAATAGCCAGCCGGGTTCTGTCCCGAACAATCATCTCCTATTTGATTAGCACTAGGAATGTTATTATTTCTATCCTGGTCTCGGTCAACAAATGCTGTATCATTCTCTATGAGTAACCAAACAGCTTCTTCGCCTTCTTCACTATCGCAGTCCTCATTTCGCCCGATGACTACCGGATCGGAGGAGTCAGTGTGAATACATTGATTTTCTACTCGGTATGTTCGGAAAATTTTTCGACAGGCTTCTGAAGTCTGAAATACTTCATCTTTAAAACTTATAACTAATGACTCGCATCCTTCTCTGATTATTTCTAAGGTGTCTACTATAGGATCAGAACATTCCTGGAAAATGTCTTTAGGGAATTTAATGCGATAGCCAGGAGAAGCCGTGATGGAGATGGTTTGTTTGCATTCATCCAAGGATATATTCCCGAATTCATCCGTGACTTCAAATAGGCGTTCAATCGTACCTGCCCCGCAATCATCTAAGTTTATAATGGGGCTTTTCTCCATAATGGTAAAGCTGCTGCAATTGTCTTCTCCTTCAGCATGGCCAAATAAGTCCATCAACTGCAAGGTGTCAGTGGGATCAAAATTTGCTGGCAAAAGGGTACAACTAATATCGACATCGTCTGGAGGTGTGCAATCAGGATCCGCTTTATCGGTAACAGAGACAAAAGTCATGCATCGGTTATCATTACCGAATATATCGGTTACTTGTAATTCTACCATGACCATTGCCCCTGCATCACAACAAGTAAATTCGATTTGTTCTCCCCATTCTGTCCGGAAAGCCGCTATTGAGTCGCAAGTAGTGGGATCTGCTGTGTAGGTTCGTCTTATTTCCATACGGTCAATCCCACAATTGTCTTCACTCCCCTCGTCTACATCAACAGCATCAATAAAACCTAGGCCGCTTCCCCCAAGAGATACAATCAAGTTGTCATCACATATGGCTACCGGTTCTTGATCATCTTCTGTACACAGGGTGAAATTGGCAATGTTTATATTTCCACAGTCATCCATCACATTATACCTCAATGTATGACAGCCCAAAGGGATAGTTACCTCCCGATCACTGCCATCCGGAATAGTCGCCAAAACCTCGCCCGAGTCATCTGTGGCAATGATTTCGGTGAGGACTTGCCAGTCTGAGCAGTTATCGGTTACCTCTGGTAAGGGTATCGTTAGAGTGGCTTCACAATGGAGTGCGCTGGTTTCATAGGTCAGACCTTCTAGGTTGGCGTCGACCTTTGGCGGGGCATTATCTTCGATGAAGATCACTTGGTCATAGAATACAGGATTAGCGGGGTTACACTGATCATAAAAGAACCAGCGTCGATTGAATACCCGCGAACCACCACAGTTTGTCATGGCCATCTGATCATCATAGGTAGCCGTTAGATTACAGAAGTCTGGATCCAATCGAAAAGCTCCACTAAACGTCTTAATCATAGGAAACCCTGTATAATCGGGCGTAGGGTTACCTTCATCATTTACTGAGAAGTCCTCGTCACATTGGACCGTATAAAACTTTGATGGAGGAATAATATCATCATGGCTTAGCGGACTGAAGAAAATATTCTGACCGCAAGTAGCTGAATTTCCATTTTCATCCATTACTGTAAACTGACGATTAATCAATGATTCTCCACAGTCTCCATTCTGTATAAGTTCATCTACGAAAGAGAAACTCACCTCCGAACAATTATCGGAAGCTTCGGGCACTCCGGTATAGACTAAGCTCTCGGAATTGTCGAGCACAGACAGGTAATCTTCACAGTAGAGTGGGAAAGAGAGTTCTTCTTGTGAGCTGAGTAGATTTTCCAATTGGCCTCCTTCCGCACCATAAATGGCCCAGGAGTAGTCCCCTTCGATCATTGGATTGGCAGAAGTAGTTAGGAGCGTATATAGTTTACCCGCTTCAAGGTAGGTCGAAAATCCTATGACACCATCCTCACTCACAAAATAGCGACTATCCTCTTCAAGGGCAGCCCCCAAGGCGGCATAGCCCTGGCAAGGCCCATTAAAGGTATTGAACTTATCCAAGTAAAGGCCTCCTACTCCAGTTCCAAAATCTGCCATGAATTCAAAAGTGTATAAATCACTCTCAACAGGTCGTAAGGTATCTAAATCGAAATAATGAAACCCTCCTGTTGATTCTAATTGGTCCAATAAGCAGGAAAAATTAGCGGGGATAAAAGTGGGATCGCTATTAGCTAAATCCCCTTCTAGGAATTGTACGGATCGCTGAACTGAGACTTGTCGAAGGTCATCCGCACAACTAGCAAGGGGGGCGGTGTTATCAATGACTTCGATACTTCCCATGGTAGAAAAACCGCCGATCACTGTACTTACACTCACCATTAATATTTGACCGGCATGTTCCTCGGTCACCGTATTCCCGATTGGGACACCGTCACTATTGATAATATTCACCACGTAATCAGTATCAATACAGGGATAAGTTCCTTCCAATATCATATCAGGAACAATGGTGGAGGAACAGTCTAGTCCCAGTGGTATTTGTACCCTTAGATTAGCACCCAGCGATGGGATGTCTAATACTTCTATTTTTTTACTAATGGTATAGGTACAGCCGGGGTCTGTGGAATCGCCTGACGTAGCTTCTCCCGCATCAAAGGTATAAGTAACTTCATGCGTTCCTGCTCCTAAGGCAAATGGATCAAAGATGTCAGCTTCTATATCATTTATTTGAAAAGTACCACTTCCGCTTGCACCGTCTATATCCGCTTCCAATGTAATCGGCAGGCTAGTAATACAGTATTGATCAGCTAGATTGACAAATTCAGGGTTTGGATACGCACAAGTGGCGGCAGCTTTTAAGTCAGGATCTGTACCATTATTGGCAACCACTAAAAAGCCAATATCTTCTACATGTCTGACCGCCAATTGATAGAGACCATCACTTACTTCAGGGATTACTGTCCCTACCAATATAGGGATGGGAATGGCTGGGGGATCTGGACTGCTATCTGCAAATAAGCCTTCGGATTCAATAATGGCCCAGGTTTGGCCGGTCGGGGCTTCTATGCTAAGTAGGGTACTAAATTGACCATTTGAAGGCGTAGTACCATTGTTGAGACATCCACAGGGAGCCGGTTGTGAGGGGTCATCACCAAGATAAATAGTTGGCATAAGTGCTGAGGAAGCTGCCGCATCAAGGTGAAACTCCTTTGAGTGGCCCATGAAAAGGAATACTGAGAGCACCAGTATCCCTCCAATCTGGGGGAATCTAGCTTGTGAAAAGGACTTTTGGGTTGCAGCATAGGGCTGCCCAATGGTACCAAAGTACCACCAATACACGAAACGCTGTCTCATAGCAAAACGAGTTTTAGGTCACAATGACCCATAGGTTAGTAGAAAAGATTTGACGAAACTACGATAGTCTAGTCCGTTGCATTTGTTTTGGAAAGAATGGTCTGCTAATTAATTTGGCTGGATAATAGCATTGAAATAATTCTATACCCCCTAAATCAAAAACGGGGCCAACTTTAAATTCAACCACAAAAAAAAGTAAGATTTAAATGCCATGTGATTGCATTTTGGAAGTTTACTTTTTAGTATAACTTGTTGATTATTAAATAGTAATTGGCTTTACTTATATTAGGTAAAAATTAAATATTTTATTTGGACTTCTATCTGCAAAATGAGGTAAGAGGTTCGTGTTTATCATTTACAACTTACAAACCATTGGGCATGAGGTCCGAAATTTGTAGAAAAAGGGATTATGTAAATAACTTATTTATAGGCTTCAATAGTTGCTGAATAAAGCCTAAATTAGCACCCATTTTTGAATAGTTTGTCTGGAACTAATCTGATTGGATACTTGTAGACAACACTAACCGTATTTTTTTATAGTTTTCTGATTGCTGCTAGCTAACTTATTAGGCTTTAAAAGTGAATAAATGATGGCTAGCAATGACCAGTGAAGGTTCTAAATTTAGTAATGATGATCAATATAACTTTCCCGGATGGCAATGTAAAACAATATGAGGCAGGGGTTTCCTCTATTGATATTGCGAAGTCAATTAGCCATGGGCTAGCGAAGAATGTACTTTCTGCAAAAGTCAATGGAGAGGTATGGGATGCAACCCGACCTATTGAAGAAGATGCAGCTTTGTCTTTGCTTACTTGGAATGATGATGATGGGAAAAATACCTTTTGGCATTCCTCTGCTCATCTAATGGCTGAAGCATTGGAGGCGATTTACCCAGGTACTAAATTTGGAATCGGCCCTGCGATAGAGAATGGCTTTTATTATGATATCGACTTGGGGGATCGTGTTTTATCGACAGAAGACTTCAAGAAAATTGAAGATAAAATCATAGAACTCGCTCGTCAAAAGAATGATTTTGAGCGGAAGGAGATTTCCAAGGCGGATGCTATAGCTTATTTTGAAGAAAAGGGAGATGAGTATAAGCTGGAACTCCTTGATGGCTTAACGGATGGCGAGATTACTTTTTACCAACAAGGTAATTTTGTTGATTTATGTCGCGGACCTCATATCCCGAATACTGAAAAAATTAAGGCAATCAAACTGATGAAAGTAGGCGGTGCTTACTGGCGGGGTGATGAAAAGAGGAAACAGCTGACTCGTATATATGGTATTACTTTTCCTAAGCAAAAGGAATTGACGGCTTACCTCGAACTACTAGAAGAAGCCAAAAAGAGAGACCATAGAAAACTGGGCGCGGAATTGGAACTGTTCATGTTTTCTGATCGTGTAGGACAGGGACTTCCTATTTGGTTGCCAAAAGGGAATGCCTTGCGCGATCGCTTAATGGCTTTCTTGAAGGAAGAACAAGAAAAAAGAGGATATAAATTGGTGACTACGCCTCATATAGGCAAGAAGGATTTATATGTCACTTCAGGACATTATGAAAAGTATGGTGAGGATAGTTTTCAGCCGATTCACACGCCTCGAGAAGGAGAAGAGTTCCTTCTCAAGCCGATGAATTGCCCACACCATTGCGAGATATACGCACACAAGCCACATTCATATAAAGACTTACCGCTTAGGATCGCAGAATTTGGAACAGTTTATCGATATGAGCAAAGTGGTGAACTGCATGGACTCTCTCGAGTTCGTGGTTTTACCCAAGATGATGCCCATATCTTCTGTACAAATGATCAGTTAAAAGAAGAGTTTCTCAATGTGTTAGACTTGACTAAATTGGTCATGACTAAAATGGGTTTTGAGCAGGTAACTGCCCAAATTTCTCTGCGAGACCCTGAAAATCCTAGTAAATATATTGGCTCATTAGAAAACTGGGAAAAAGCAGAACGAGCCATTATCGAGGCGACTAAGGAAGTAGACCTAGAAACGGTAACAGCACTAGGGGAGGCTGCATTTTATGGCCCCAAGCTAGATTTTATGGTGAAAGATGCCTTGGGGCGCTCTTGGCAGTTGGGAACTATCCAAGTAGATTATAATTTACCCGAACGCTTTGAGTTGGAGTATATCGGAGCTGATAATCAAGCTCACCGTCCAGTTATGATTCACCGGGCTCCTTTCGGTTCTATGGAGCGATTTATGAGTATTCTGATAGAACATACAGCGGGTAAATTTCCACTCTGGCTTACGCCTGAACAATTCGCTATTCTGCCGATCAGTGATAAATTCAATGACTATGCGGAGGAAGTGGAGAAAGCACTGGCAAAGCATGATATCAAAGGGGTGATTGACAATAGGAGTGAGAAAATTGGCCGAAAAATCCGAGATACAGAATTGAAGAAAATTCCGTTCATGTTGATCATCGGAGAAAAAGAGGTGGAGTCCAAAATGGTAGCTGTTAGAAAGCAAGGAGAAGGGGATAAAGGAGTGATGAGTGTGGAAGACTTTGCAGCTTATTTTAAGACGCTGCTATAGCGAAGACATTTTTCATAGAGAAATCTTTATTCGTTCAAAAACAGCCTGGGTATATTACAGAAAGTGAATATTTGCCTTAGGATGTGTTTTTGACTACCATTGAACAACTATTTGAAAATGTGAATGTTAACATTTCTCACTTGAAATAAAGGTTGAAACTTGAAAAATAATGCTAATAAACAAGCTAATTGTTTGTTTTTCTGAAAAAAACATATTTTTAAAATAAGTCATCTGTTTTAGTATGTGAGAAGTGTTAAAATTTCGCTAAAGAGCCCCTGCTTAGCTTGAATTATTGGCAATAAAAGCTTAATTTGCAAGTATACATCCCAAAAATGTATTTTTTACAACCGATTTATCATCCCGTAATACCGGATTACATGAAGCAAGCTCTACTACTATTTGTGTTTTTTTTAAGTTTTTCTGCAATAGGTTTTTCTCAGGCCTCCAATCAACGACTCGCCCTTAATACTCCGTCTAAAAAGATTGAAATCAAGGTTTTTCCTAATCCGGTTACTAACCATTTTAGTATCAAGAACAATAAGGAAGTAAAAGAAATTATAGTCTTTAATATGATTGGCCGAGCGCTCAAACGTTACAATTATGTAAGCGGTCAAAAATATTTTGTGGGAGATTTACCAAAAGGAATGTACCTCATTCAATTCTTAGGCCCTAAAAACAAGATTATAACTACTCAGCGCGTTAGTAAACGCTAAATTTCCATCCATATACCATTTTATACCCAACATTAGGTATGCCTAATGCCAACATCAGGTATTGCATAAAGCCTAAACTAGGCCTATTTTTGCACTAACTAGATTTTGTCTAAATAAAAATAAGGTTTCACCTTTATAATTGGGGTAGGATGCATAATAACAATGAACAATTGATCGACTTGCAAGCTGACATGCCTATTCGCTTGCCTTTCCCGCTACAAGTTGTACAGCATAAGAACGTCAAAAAGAAATGTTGTAAGAAATACAAAAAGGGGAAGAGATGTAAAAAATGTCCTGGCAGGTAATTGGACGCAAAAGTATCGACTCTCCTGTTATTTATATTAAACGCATTCTAACTACTGCAATCATTGCAAAGCCCATTAATCACCAAATGGGTTGATTTCACTTTGAAACCCTTCGGTGCTTTTATCTTTGGCGCTTCAACTTCTTCTATACAATAAGTCCGACCACAATCATCACAATGAAAATGCGCATGGGTATCATGATGCTCGTGTTCCGTGCAATCATCTAGGCATAACGCATACTTGGGCGTGTGTGTACCATCAATGGCTTTATGGATAATCCCCTTTTGCTCAAAAGTTTTTAGCGTGCGGTAAATAGTGATGCGATCTACCTTGTCAAACTGTTTTTCTAAGGAGTTTTCAATGAGTTGTTGGGATATAGCCATATTACTATCTAGAAAAATCTCTAGAACACCTTGACGCATGGCTGTTTTTCTCAAACCGTTCTCTACTAGAATGTCAAGCGCTTTGTTCATCTATTGCTTCTTTAAGTTGTCGTTTGATAAATGTAAGACATCTTCTAAATAAATGTAAGCTTCTGTCTGAAAAAGAGTACAAAACATTTAATATTGGCTTATTCATGTAGGGGTAATCCACCTTACATCGTTTTCTCCTTATAAGCCTAAAACTAAGAAATATGAAATTGAAATTTACCTATGTACTTTTTGCTAGCCTATTGATGTCCGTATTTTTTCTCAGTAATTCTGGAGGGGCCGGAGCCCAACAAGGTGTTGATCGTACGGGCTCTCCGGTGGGAAGTGGCTCTTGTGCTTCCTGTCATAATAGCGGGACTTTTGCTCCAACGCTTAAAGTGGAAGTATTGGACGGTAGTGATATTGTGACAACCTATCAACCGGGTAAAGACTATAAGCTTAGTATCGTGATTGATGCTACTAGTGGAACACCCAGTGGCTATGGTTTTCAAGCCGTAGCTTTAAATGGTATGGATAATGTAGAAATAGGCAGTTTTGCAGCGCCAGGGATGGGGAAACGTTTGACAACGATTAATGATAGAACATATGTAGAACAAAGTGAAACGAGTAATGAGAACACCTTTTTATTAGACTGGACAGCTCCGCAAGAAGATGTTGGTGATATTCGGTTCTATGTAGGTGGTAATGCATCAGATGGAAGCGGAAGTACCAATGGCGATAATGGAATCTTTTTAGAAAACCCACTAACACTAAGTTTCTCTACGGTTAGTGCTTTAGCTGATTTTCAAGCCGTAGCTTTTGGCATGCAAATTCTAGGCAACCCTGTTTCGTCGCAAATCGATTTATTATTGAACGATGTAGAGCAAGGGACCTATTTACTAGAGGTGTTTAATATGCAGGGACAGGTAGTACGATCTCAGCAACAGCAATTGTTGGAAGGAGAACAGCGCATCAGTTTAGCCGCCAACGATTTACAAAAAGGACTGCATATTGTACGATTATCAAACGGAAAAGCGCAAATCAGTCGAAGTATTATCAAGCAATAAATCTAATGAGCTAGCCCGGGTATTATACGCAAGTTGGGCTAGCTCATTACTATTTCCGTATTATCTTCTTCCTGTCATTATCCTGGACACGGGCCATTCGATCGGGTGGAATGGTGCAATCAGCTCAGAGGGTTTGCCAATTTTCTTGCCTTTACTGTTATAAGCCTTTAATTGCATAGCTATTACATCCTTCCTGACGTCCATTTCCAATAGCAGGAAGTCATCACCGTAATTAATCTTAGCGCGAGAGATACCATTATTTGTTTTTAAGGTGAAGTCCTTATTAAATGGCGCTGTTGCAGATTCTATCCTTTGGTAATTGCAATTGATTTGGAAATTTTGTGGTTTCTCATCAGGTGTAAGACGAGAATGGAAAATAATGAATGTTCCATCTGGGAAAAAACGTAAATAGGCATTAAGGTCGTCTCGTCCGTTGGGCAACAGAGATGCAGGAAGGTGATAAACCCCATCTGTTCTAAGTTGAGCTGCCTCTTCTGGCAATTGATATTTCTCTCCGATAGTTTGTGCGCTTGACACAAAAGAAAAAGCCATTAAACATAAGTTTAATACAGTGATCTTATACATAATCAATGATTGGGATGAAAAAATGAATCTTATGTCAGTACTGGGGAGCTGGGGAGAAGAATGGGGTGTATAAGAAAAGGTCGTTTGTAGTAGAAACGTGAATGCGGAAAAGAAAATTTTGTATAGAAGGATGTAATTTAACTTCCTCCGCAAATTGGAGGATCTTTTCTATAATATTAGTTGATCTACTTGAGCCAAAAAGTGGAGCCCTTTTTTTAGATAATAGGACATAGAGACTGTTTTGAAACATGTCACTAATTTTCTTATGTGTCTTTTCTCATGATTCTTCCGCTTTT
>CAJXUM010000049.1 GCA_913060855.1 uncultured Lewinella sp.
TGGGAATAGTGGGTTCATTGAATTAGATTCTATTATTTAGTAAATTTGGAGGCCTCCTCTCCGATGCTATAAAACAACTGGATGTTTCAAATTGAAGGTATTAGATCAAAATCTATCACTCCAGCTATTGATTTTAGTACTTCAAGGCTGTTATGACTAAAGTTCCAAACTTATTTTTTTAATTAAAATCACTTACAATGAAGAAATTCAGCCCGCTACTGTTTTTACTAGTGCTTTGCCTGTGTTCCTGTGGCCCCGTCGATACGGATCATGAAGTCCTTGCCGCCAGCTTATCGGATGGTATGACCGAGGATGAAAAAGGGGTTCATCGTGCCGCTATGGATTACCTTGATGGCTTATACAAAGCAGATACAAGTTTTATTGTACGCAGTGTCCATCCCGATTTAAAAAAGCGAGGATTTTGGTTTAGTAAGAAAAAGGGGAGTTATGCTGGACCTGCAGATATGAGTTTTCAGCAATTGGTGGATTTGACTAAAACCTGGAATAAAGATGGTTCTAGAGCCAATGAAGAGTCGGTTAAGAAAGTGACTATTTATGAAGTATTGGATAAAACTGCGGCAGCTAAAGTGACGGCAGTTTGGGGAATAGACTACATGCATCTCGCCAAAGAAGGGGATAAATGGGTAATTATGAATATCCTTTGGCAATCCCCTCCCCCTAATTCTTAATCGTCTATGTTGCGAGCTACAAGGGATGGGTAGTGTGAAAATACCTCATGCCTTGTAGCCGCAAAATCGTGCTTACCTACTAGCGTGGATTAATCATCAAGCTGGACCTCCAGGGCTCTCAGTTTGACAAGTGTACCTGGCTTTAGCGGCCGGTCTTTGCGCCAACCATTAAGGTCCATCAAAGAGACGTATTCGACACCGGGCACTTTTTCTGCAATGGCCGACGGCTTTTCCTTATTGGTTACATAGTAATATTCAAAACGGCGATTGAAACGAATCAACTTGGGATTCTTCAAGCCGATATGATCTATTTTTTTTGCTACAGGTATATTGGGAATAGCTGCCATCACGGGCATTGGCTTAATGAGCCGAAACCGCTTAAACGATTTTGGAAAGTACAATATAAGCTCCTGTCCAGTTTCAAGCTTAGATGCCGGTAATCTATTCCACATTTTGATCTGTTGTACCGTAACACCCGCTTCTTGGGCTATTGCGGTCAGACTCTGTCCTGCTTTTACAATATAGATACTCTTAAGGTACTTGGCATTCGTATAGCGTTTTGAAGGAGCGGCTACAAAAACGGGGCTGTCGAACACGTTACTTTCATAGACATTGTCCGGACGTTGTGTTTCGAGGAAGTCCTTAAAAGCAGGCATGACTCGTTTGGGCAAGGTCAAGTAATGACCTTCGACATCGGAGGGGATTTTCCCTTTTTTATAAGAAGGATTAAGCGTCTCGATGATCTCCAAAGGCAATGCTGTCAATTGAGCAATGCGATAAAAACTAATCGCATCATATATCTTTAGGGTTTCGGTTATTTGAACGTCTAGATCTGGATATTCTGGCATCAAATCATGCTGCTCATAATAGTTGAGCATATAGTTGGCCGCAATGAAGGCAGGCACATAATTTCGAGTTTCACGAGGCAAAAAACGCTGGATGGTCCAAAAGTTTTTACTTCGCCCTCTCTTAATAGCGCGACGTACTCGTCCTGAACCAGAATTATAGGCAGCTAATGCCAAGGCCCAATCATCGAAGCGCTTGTATTGCTTGTTGAGATAAATCATAGCGGCATCGGTAGATTTATGGGGGTCCCATCTTTCATCTACCTGGGAAGTAATATCTAATCCTAGTGATTTCCCCGTTGCAGGCATAAATTGCCACAAGCCACCGGCTCCTACCCTTGACAAGGCTTGGGGTCTCAGGGCAGATTCGACTACAGCGAGATATTTTAGATCATCGGGAAGTCCATGCTTTTTGAGATAATGCTCAAAAATGGGAAAATATAAAACGGTTCGGCCTAGAATTTTTTCTGAGCCTTTTCTATTGCGAACCAAATAGCCTTTTAGGTAACCTTTGACAGCCGTTACATATTTAGGAGAAATAACTTCACCAGATAAGGTTTCTAATCTTGCTTTGATAGAGTCTTCGTCAAAAAGAAGCTCAGCTGGAGTGGTCTTAGCTGATAGGTAAGAAGAGAAAATAAAAAGGGCGAAAAAAAACAAGAAGCATCGTCGAATAAAAAACTGCATATTGCCAGGGTTATTTGAGCGGGGTCAAAGATACAAGAATTCGGGTTTCTTTTATCGGGGTTTTAAATAGGTCTTATTATACGGACCTTTTTTCGGGAAAGTTACTTCGAGCTATTTAGGGAATGGTAAAACATAGGGAAGAAAGGTATTTGGGATCGACTCAAATCATAGGCTAATTAATTGTAAATCTTAAGGTTCTGTCTGTGAAAAAGAAAGATAAGGTTTTTTGTGGAAAAAAAAGTCAAGGCGCGCGTTTGACCCCATATCTCCCGTTTATTTTCTTTTTATTATCCATCAACATGGCTTGCGAGACGCAAACTTCCACCCCCGTAAAGGTCGATCAGTCCTTTTATCATTGGCAAACGCGCTATGCTTTAACAGAAGTAGAAGAAGATTACTTAATTGATCTATCTGTAAATCGATTATATATAAAATTTTTCGACATAGATAAGGCTTCGGCTAATGAATTTCCTAGCCCTGTAGCGCTGCTAGAAGTAGATTCTGCCAGCTATATTCCTTCCGAAGTAATTCCTACCATATTTATTACTAATCGGAGTTTGCGAAAATTGGAGGAAAAAGAAACGGATGTATTGGCTGAGCGAATTTATACACTCATACTCCGGCTCAGTCAACAAGTTGGGGTGGATAAGATAAAAGGGATTCAAATCGATTGCGATTGGTCCGCCCAAACAAAAGATCGCTATTTTCAATTGCTATCGACCCTCCGAAATCAATGGATGGCTCCTGAGATGGAATTGAGTGCTACGATCAGGCTTCACCAATTGAAATATGCTGAAGACACGGGTATTCCCCCAGTGGATAGAGGAATGTTGATGTTTTATAATATGGGAGAAGTAACCCAATGGGAGGAACCTAACTCTATTTTGAACAATGAAACAGCGACAAAATATATCCCATCTCGGTATGACTACTCGCTTCCGCTGGATCTAGCGCTACCCTTATTTCATTGGGGAGTGTTGTTTCGAGAGGGGAAAATGATCAAATTGATTAATGGCCTATCCTCTGAAGATTTATCTGATCGGGAACGTTTCAGTCAGGTGGATAGCAGTCATTTTGAGGTGGTCCGGAGCACCTATCTCGATGGGTATTATTTGTACCAAGGAGATCAGTTTAGACTTGAAGATTCGAAGATCGAAGATTTATCAGCAGCCGTGGGGATATTGCGATCCTATTTTCCACGGAAAAGCTTTACATTAGCTTATTATCATTTGGATACGCCTAACTTACAAAGGTTTCCCCATGCAGTTTTATCAAAACTGGCAGAACAGTTTGAACAATGAAAACATAGCGGCACGGGACCCAAAAACGTCTATTGATGTGAATAATCAGCAAACAGCAAAACACCCGATAGAAAGAGAACAGCAGAAAAAGCTTTCCCATTTTTCTTTTACCCTATCGCGCCTGACCAAAAACCTTGGCTTATTGATTTTTATCATAGCCTGGCCAACCTATAGTAGTAGCGATTGTGGACCGTTTAGCAATCAATTTCAGGGATACAGCTTCCTAAATCCGGCTATCGGACAACTCAAATCTCCTTTCGCACCCTTTACCCTTGGCTTTGCCGAAGTATTCAATTTTTACCCTGGAGATAAAACGGTACAGGAACAAGAAAATATTAGAGAATGGTGGGAGCGCTATTGCGAAGTACCCAATAAAGCAGATATTGATTATGTCGTCTATGGCGCTAGTGAGCGAGATTTAAATGAACTCCGCTCTACGATCGAGGGAGAGCTCTTGCCATGGAGTTCACTGGGCCCGCCTTTATCTAATAACACTTTTGCCAGATACCTATACCGTTACAAGTGTACGGAGGCTATAGATTATTTGATTTTTGCTAAGCAATGTGAGCCTCATGCTGTTGCTCGCAACAATTGGGAAACCGGCCAGAAAGACCTCAATGAGATGGAAAACCTCATTGATCGAGGACAGGTTTTGTTTCGCCGGACGAAGTCGGAGTATTTTCGATTGAGGTATGTTTATCAGATCGTTCGGATGGCGCATTATATGAAGAATTACCGACAGACCGTCGAGCTATATGAATACCTGATGCCGAAAGTGGATAATGATCCTAGCTTGATCGAAGATTGGGCCCTTGGTCATTATGCAGGTGCGCTATTGGAACTAGGCCAAGAGGTCGAAGCTGCTTATTTATTCTCCCGAATATTCGATACCTGTCCCAGCAAACGAGCATCAGCTTTTAGAAGCTTTCGAATCAGGACGGATGAGCAATGGGAGGAATGCCTAATGCGCTGTGAGGATAATCACGAGAGAGCGGTTTTACATCTGTTACGTGCCGAATCACAGGATGCACGCCTAGTCGAAGAAATGCGTAGCATCTATCGCTATGAACCTACCAATGAAAACTTGGAGTTGCTGCTGCTGAGAGAAATGAAGCGGCTAGAAAAAGACTTACTAGGCTTGGATTTCAATAATAAGCGTCGGCAAAATGCGCAATTGCATGATATTCCTCGACCAGATGCGGGCGAAAAAGTGATAGCGTTACAACAATTTATTCGTGAAGTCGAAGATGAAGGTTTGCTTCCCCGGCCAGAACGTTGGAAGCTCGCAAGGGGCTATCTCGAACTATTAGCCGGTAACTATTATTTTGCCTCGCAAACCTTTGCAGAGGCCCGTAAAATGACCAAGAATGATACACTTGTCCAACAGATCGAAGCCTTTGAATTGGCTTTGCAAATTAGTGATTGGGCAACGGTTAGCGATGAAGTAGAAGAGCAGGCTGCGGATATTCAACGGACGAATGAAGCCTATCGATTGCATCCCGATTTTCCAGACTTTATGCGTGATAAGCTTACCAAGTTGTACCGAGAGAAAGGGGATGCAGGTAAAGCTTTTCTCGCTCAGTATTCGATCAAAGATTTAAAAGTAAATGCCGGGGAAAAAATGGTCGACAACCTGCTGAGTATTTGCAGGAGTGTCACGGCTAATCGCTTTGAGAGAAACCTGGTTCAAAAACCAGATGGTACGACAATAGAACAAGATTTGCTAAACATCAAAACGAATCTTTTTTTGAGTCGAGGTGAAATTGAAAAAGCCCTGGAAACTTTCAAATTAATCCCTTTAGAAAATTGGGATGATTTCGGCTTGTTTCATCCTTACCTTGAGCACTTTAATGATACTATCCGCTATTCTTTACCCAGTTCTGCGCAAGTATTTAATAAAGGAGAGGTCTTGCAAGATATGGTGCGAATGGAGTACCTCGCGCAAGCAGAGCAGGATAGAGATAAGTCCGCGGATATTTATTATCGGCTAGGTTTAGCCTTTTATAATATGACCTACTTTGGTTATAGCTGGAAGATGTTGGACTTATTTAGAAGCGGTCAAAGCTTGAAAAATATAAAAAGAGGTAGTGGGAACTATCTTATTTATAACCCTAATTTCCCTTTAGGGAATAGGGAGTTTTTTGATTGCTCGGTAGCTCGCTTTTATTTCGAACAGGCAAGAATTACCGCTATTGATCGTGAGCGATCGGCCAGAGCTTTATTCATGGCTGCTAAATGTGAGCAAAATGCTTATTTTCTAGATGCTCCTGCTGGCAGTTTCCCCCTTCGCGAAAATTTTGCAACACTAAAGGAAAATTATTCAGATACAGATACCTATCAATTAATAAGATCGAAGTGTAAATACTTTGAAGCCTACGTAAATAAGTAGGTTCTCTGACAATGTTTGGCCGCTTGGAGGTAAGTAAGGCCTCCTCAAATATGCGCTAAGTCTCTCATTTTCGTTTGTCAGCATAATTGGTCAGAGAAGGAATAAGTAATGGTAACAATCTATTTTAGGTTCATAGAGGCTAGCCCAAAACAGATTACTTCATCATTGCTAGATAAGCGCAGTATTGAAGCAGTTTGTTGGAGCATAGAATAACGGGTCAAATTATTTAATGATGAAAAAACTACACGTCCTACTAATCGGGCTCTGCCTGTTGGCGGCCCAATGCGAACATTTACCCACCTTTCCACTAGAGGAACCTTTTACGCTTCATATCGGGGAACAAAAGATGGCCAGTGAGGATAATAATATGGTTCTTCATTTTTCACAAGTCAAAGAAGATTCTCGTTGCCCCAAAGGTGTGAATTGTGTGTGGGAAGGCGAAGTAGTAACAGAACTTATCTTGGGTGAATTAGGCAAGGACACCCTCGATCTCACTTTTCGACCTGGACGTGAAAAAGCTTCTGTGGGACGATCAATGGGGTATCACTTCCGGCTAATAGAGGTGAATCCCTACCCAACCAAAGGAGTAGACACGGATACCGTCGATTATAATATCGTATTAGAAGTGAAAAAAGAATAGGCAAAAAAACATTCCTAACACTTTTGTGGTCCTGTCCGGCTGGCCCGGTAACTCAAAATGAAGGTCATAAGCGATTGATAATGAGCGATGATCAACCCGATGGTTATTGGGTTGAGTTGACTAGTGTACAAAAAATAACAGAGGACCGCAAAAAAAAGGAGGCAATCACTTGTTGTGATCGCCTCTTGTATAACCCCAAAAAACCAAATGAAAACTATCGTTATATATCTTTATTCAAGTTGAAATAAAATGATCTGTTTAATTTTCTTTTCTTCTCTGTGCACGCACCAATGATCATCTTATAATGCAAAGAAATGTAATATTTTTGAGAAAGGGATAACTTTTTAAGTATTTATTATCCTTTCGGCAAAAAAAGGCAATAGCGTTATTTTTTTTGTAAAAAATGTGCTAGCTTAAGAGGTTTTAAAAACTAAATCCAATTGAGGCTTGTAAGCTCAAGTTTTTGTCTTTATCATCTCTTGTGACAAAAGTTTGTTGGGTATCCAATCTTACGTTAGAAATATCGGCTTCGGTGCGAGTCACATCAGGTAAGCCGAAGTTAGCTCTAAAGCCTAGGTATAAACCGCGATTCAAGAAAAAGCCCACTCCTGCTACTAAGCCAAAATCCAACCTGTCGAACAAATTTTCATCGGTCTCACTCCGGAAGTAGTAAGCACCAATAGACGAAGGAATTTCAATTTGAGATCCACCAATCGATACCTGTTGGGTAATATCAGATTTAGCCTCTCCCGCCTCATCACTATAATAGTTGTGGTTGAGATTAACTGTAAATAAACCTATGGTTGAGCCATTCAGGGTCTGGCCATTAAAGGTTGTTTCGCCAGTCCCACGCGAAGAAATCATTACAGCGGCATTTACTCCACCAGATAATTCGACTCTGCCCAGCTTGACATAAGCCATCAACGGAAGATCAATATAGGTGCTAGATATCTTTAGATCAGTGATCCTGGTTCCAACCCCAATCACAGGCGTATTAGTATCCGGGCCAAAAATCCAATAGGATTGCCCATCAAAACTGTAGTCTGTTCCTTTTTGGTTGAATAATAACTCTGCTCGGACGCCAAAGAAATCACTCAACTTCAAATTGAAGGCGGCGCCAATATGGAAGCCCGTATTAAAGCCGTATTCTTCCACTTCTGCACTGCTATTATCCTGCTCTATTTCTCCGCCAGTTAAAGTGGAAAAATTAAGTCCGGCTTTGAAACCACCGGAGAAACTTTGTGCTTGACCCATTGTCCATCCCAAAAGGAGACAACATACAATTATAATATTTCGCTTCATATAGCTTTACTTTCGTTTGAAATGTTTTAATGTTTGCAGAGAAGAAAAGAAAGGTCGCTTAGATAAGCCTATTCCTTATGAATGACCTTCTCTATTGATCTATAGAGTCTTTCGCAACCAAATACGGTTGGTTGCAACGGATTCTTTTTCTTCAAAGTCGATGATGTCAAATCCATTCTTTAGCGCAAATAACAGCATTGCTTTGTGCTGGTTGCGCGTCTTAAAGGTAATAGAAAAATAATTATTTTGTTTGGCCCATTCTTCTTGATAATCAGCCAAGGCTTTAGCAATACCACGTCGCCTAAAATGAGGTAAAACACCACCCATCCAAGAATAAAAATAACCTGATCGCTGGTATCCTACTTTAAAACCAGCAGCTTGTCCTGCTTCATAAGCCACTAAAATGAGATGCGGTACCCCAAGGAGTCTTTTTTCATATTCCGCTCGTTCTGGTGGCGCTTCAAAACTGGGGATAGCTTTTGACACAGCAATGGCTTGATCGATAGTTCCTTCTTCAATCGTCATCAAACAGGCTTCAGACTATAAATCGATTTCTAAAAAAACAGGACAGTGATCAGAATGTTTTGCTTCTCCGAGATGATGAGCCTGTTTCAAGTTATCTTTTAGGTTTTCCGTCACAGATTGGTAATCAATCCGCCATCCCTTGTTGTTGGCGCGGGCACCTGCTCGATAACTCCACCAGCTGTATTCAATTTTTTCGGCATTTAGGTGTCGATAACTATCTACAAATCCGCTGTCAAACCATTTGCTTAGCCATTCCCTCTCCCCCGGTAAAAAACCAGAGCTTTTCTTATTCCTTACTGGATCATGGATATCGATAGGCGTATGCGCGATATTGTAATCACCCAAAATAAGTAGCTTCGGCCGTTCCTTTCGGAGTTCAGCCACCCAGTCGGAGAAGTCGGCTAAAAAATCCATTTTGAAAGCTTGGCGCTCATCGCCCGATGTCCCAGAAGGAAAGTAGCAATTCAAAATACTTAGGTCACCAAAATCAGTTCGGAGAATTCTTCCCTCCCGGTCGTACTTTTCTATTCCACAACCCGCCACCACACTATCCGGTGCTTGTTTGGAAAAAGTAGCGACGCCACTGTATCCTTTTTTCTCGGCAGAATACCAATGATGGTGGTACCCTAGGTTTTCAAAGGGCGTCACATCTACTTGCTCCTGATGTGCTTTGGTTTCCTGGACGCAAAGTATATCATAGTCGCCTTCCTGCAACCAATCCACCAAGCCTTTTTTTGCGGCAGCTCGGATGCCATTTACATTATAAGAAACAATTGTCTTAGCCATTATTTATTGATTCAATTCTTTACTCAAATTGGTCTATTATAGTTACACCTGCACCCTGATAAGTGTTCATTTTGGGCAAAGCAGTAGCAGCTTCTTCCAGTCCGATGGTTCTACCGATTAGTTTATCCGGTTTTAGTAAGCCCTTATTAATCATTTCTAGCATTCGGGGGTATTCATAGGCTTGCATGCCATGGCTACCCAAAATCTCCAGTTCATTGGCTACTACTTTATCCATTGGGATAGCTGGGTGACGATGGTCGCCTACCATCAAGCCCACTTGTACATGCTTACCTCGTTTTCTTAAATTGGAAATCGAATTAAAGCAAGTCTCCTGACTTCCTAGGGCATCAATGGATACTTGAACTCCTCCATCACTCAATTGCTTAATCGCCTCTACCGGCTTGTCTATTTCACGGGCATTGATCGTAGCCATTGCTCCTAAGGCCGTGGCCAACTTCAACTGCTCCGGATTGATATCTATCGCAATCACATTGGCACCGAGCGCATGGGCGATCATAATAGCGGAAAGTCCAATACCTCCGCAGCCGTGTACGGCTACATATTCGCCTCCACTCACCTTTCCCTGCGCCACAATGGCCCGGAAGGCTGTGCTAAACCGGCAGCCAAGACTAGCCGCTGTTACAAAATCTAGCGTTTCTGGGAGCCGAACCAAATTAATATCAGCATATTCAATAGCCACAAATTGGGCAAAAGCTCCCCAATGTGTAAAACCGGGTTGGAATTGATTATCGCAAACCTGGTGATTACCGGATAGGCATTCTGGGCAATGGCCGCAGCCCCCTACAAAGGGTAGTGTTACTCGATCACCTACGTCCCATCGAGATACATTAGCTCCTTTTTCGACAATGACTCCTGCTAGTTCATGCCCTGGTACATGGGGAGGCGTGATATCGGGATCATGTCCCATCCAACCATGCCAATCGCTACGACACAGTCCCGTAGCCTCTACTCTTAATACGACTCCTTGTGGACTAGGACTGGGATCTGGCACGGATTGAATTCGTAGCGGTTCGCGGAAATTGTCATAGAGTATGGCCTGCATAATAAGGGGGGATAAGGGTTTTAGGAATGTGATTTGCGCTAGGATTAAAGATAAAATAATATACCGAAGTGAGAATAGAAAGTAGCGTATGATTACCAGTTGGTGGCTTGCTTGTTTACTCTCCCAGCCAACGAATCAGGTTCAGCAGTAATGCAATGTTTTGCCTGGCAGCTGGATGATTTAGACCCATTTGGAATTGCCCATTAGCGAGCTGGGCGGAAAACATAGCCGCTTCTCCTGAAACAACCAACTTCCCTTTGCCAAAGGTGCGATAAGCCAATTGATAAGAACCTTCTGCTGAAATATATCGGTCTTCTTCTCCAAATTGCCAAGCCACTTTGGGGATGGCCAAGGTATAGGTCGCTGGTAAGGCTAAAATGGGAATGGCCTCTTCTGGGATGTAAAAACCTTGCCCCATAAAAGTAACGACCGTGTCTATTTTTTGATAGAATGGGGCTTCTCCATCTGTCAACTGGCTCTCTTTTAAGGTTCCATTTGAAGGCAGAAAAAATTCAATATTTCTTCTCCTATTATCGAAAGCAAAACTATTGGTCATTTCAAAACCAAATCGACTCGCCAATCGGGAGACCGCGCCAGGAAATGGCATATGATCTGCAATTAAAAACAAACGACCACCATTGCGTACCCAAGTCTCTAGTGCAGCGATTTCTTTATCTGTAAAGGCAGAAGGCGTTGGTAGCGACCAATTTTGTGCATTGCTTTTATGTATAGCATTAACTATAACTAGGATATCCAATTCTTCCAAGCTCTTTTTTGAGATTCGAGTCTTATGGGCCCTAAGCCGGTAGCCATCCTGTTTTAATATCCAGGCAAATGCCTTGTATTTTCCTTCTAGCGTATGAAAATTGTGATGAGCTTCGTCGATCGCGATGACAGGACCATCATTATTGGGATAGCTTTTTTTAAGAATATTAACCTGAAAAGAAGTATCAGGTACTTGTTGCGCAAATCCTGAGGAGGTACAAAGTAGGAGGAATAAGCAAAGGGTGATTCTTCTATAAAACATATATCATTACTTTGAGTTTCTCAGAAAATTTTGTGCTTTTGAGTCAGCGTCTTAGGTGAAAGTTCCACTTCCTTTGGGCGCAATCCTTTTACCTAAAACGCTGCCTGTCCGGCTGGCCAGACGGGACCACAAGATTGTCTGAGAAAGTACTTCGAATGATCCATTTTGGTCTTTGGGTAGCATTATGCTTCAGCCGTACGCTTTTTCTCCCAGGCCCAAGCTGTTCTCATGATATCATCAATGCCATATTTTGGAACCCAGCCCAGCAAACGAGTGGCTTTTTCGGAATTGGCATAAATGGCAATCACGTCTCCCGCACGCCTTGGCCCTATCTCATAGTTCAGCGGCTTTTCTGTTACCTTCATAAAGGCATTTACTGCTTCCAAGACAGAAACCCCTTCTCCTATACCCAAATTGAAAATATCGTAGTTTTTATCATTCTTTCCTGCGATGAGAAACTGCAGGGCTTTGGTATGTGCATTAGCCAAGTCCATCACGTGGATATAATCCCTAACGCAACTTCCGTCTCTGGTATCGTAATCATCACCAAAAATCGTCATTTTTTCGCGCTTGCCAATAGCCGTCTCTGTAATGACAGGTACTAAATTGGAGGCGCCATGGATCGGTGATTCACCGAGTTGATTGCTCGGATGTGCGCCACAAGGATTGAAGTAACGCAAGGCAATGAAACTGGCGGATTGCTGTTTTTTAGCAAAGTCCTTAATCATTTGCTCACCAATTTGTTTAGTGCGGCCATAAGGTGATTCCGCTTCCTGAAAAGGCGTTCCTTCTGTTACTGGCAATGCATCCGTATTACCATACACCGAACAAGAAGAAGAGAAGATAAAGTGATCCACGCCGAATTCTTCTAGGCAACTCAATACATTCAGTAAACTATTGAGGTTGTTCTGAAAATAGCGCAAAGGCTGTTCTACAGATTCACCCACAAACTTTAAGGCCGCGAAGTGAATGATCCCATTGATATCAGGATGATCTAGAAAAATCTGACGTGTAGCCGCCAAATCACAAAGGTCTAGCACGTAATTCTGTACATCTTTTCCCGTAATGGCCTTGATCCCAGCTAAAGTCGCTTCACTAGAGTTCACTAAGTTGTCAACCGACACTACATCGAAGCCATGATCCAACAAATCAATAATAGTATGGCTGCCAATATAACCGCAACCACCAGTCACTAGTACCTTCATAATTATTCCTTTCTATTTATAATGTTTAGATTTGCGAACTGCAAAGCTATCGAAAAAAGCCCTTAGGTACAATAGCAGAATATCAACATAAATAAAATGATAGAACAGCTCAAAATAATAGCCCGCAAAGCAGGAGCGGTCATTCTGGAAGTCTATAATCAGCCGAGTGCATTTGAAGTAAATCTTAAGTCGGATGATTCTCCATTGACCTTGGCAGATAGAAAAGCTAACGTAGTAATTTGTGATGGTCTAGTTGCAATGGCTCCCGATATTCCAATTATCTCTGAAGAAAATAAGGCCATTCCATACGAAACCCGTAAAGACTTCGACAAGTATTGGCTGGTTGACCCGCTCGATGGAACTAAAGAATTTATCAAACGCAATGGTGAGTTTACGGTCAATATCGCCTTGGTCGAGAACCAAAAGGTGGTAATGGGAATCGTCTATGCTCCTGTGCCAGATGAATTATTCTGGGCCGTAAAGGGCGAAGGCGCTTTCATGGAAAAAGACGGACATATTTCAAAATTAGCTGCGCCTACTTTTCAATGGTCGGACCCCGGTCTCAAAGTAGTTTGTAGCCGCTCTCACCTCAATACCGATACGCAAGCCTTTATTGCTGTCTCTTATACACATCTCCTAGCCCACGAGACCGAGGCTGA
>CAJXUM010000050.1 GCA_913060855.1 uncultured Lewinella sp.
CTACACTATCCTCTTCGTCGGCAGCGTCAGATGTGTATAAGAGACAGCCCCAAACCCTATGGGAGAAGGGTGTCTCGTGAAGAAGTGACACGCTATTCCGAAGCCAAGGGCTTCAAATTCCCCATCGCCATCGATGAAGAATGGGCCACCCTGAAACGTTACTGGTTTGACCAGGGCGGAGAAGCCTTTACCTCGGTCAGCTTTATCATTGACAGGGAGGGGCTGATCCGGTATATCCATCCGGGGGGCTCCTATCACGCGGAAGGCCTGCCGTATAACGACCCGCAGTGGCGGCACGACTACCATGACGTGAAGGCCATGCTGGAGCTGCTGCTGGAAAAGTGATACCTAATAAAAGAATAACAAAATCCCTTTCAACTCAACAATCACCTGGCAGAGTCCTATTATTATTCAGCTCTCGTTGAGGTATGGAGAGATTGGGATTGGGAAAGTGCTGAAATAGCGTTTCAAAATGCACTGGAAATCAATCGAAACAAGAGGCGACTCAGCTAGTTACGCCTGACGCCGAAAGGCATACACCAACTCATCCTCATACACGCCATTCTTAAACAGCGTTTTCTCAAAACGAGCCTCCAAAGTAAAACCTGCTTTCTCTAAAACGCGTTGCGACCCCCTATTGGTGCCAAAGGGGCGCGCAAAGATGCGATTGAGATCCCAGGTCTTAAAACCATACGCGCACATTTGAATGATGGCCTGCGTTACAATGCCTTTACCCCAAAAAGGTTGGGCTAGCCAGTATCCCATCTCCGCATTTTTGCAAAAGATATCCGTTTGCGGAAAAACGCCTATGGACCCCACCGCTTCTCCTCCCAGCTCTATAGCCATGATCTTAAAAGGTTCTTCTCTAGTCGCCATGGCAATGAAGTTCTCACCACTTTCTCGGGTATAGGGATAAGGGAAATGATTGGTCAGGTTTTTGGCGATCTCGTAATTATTGGCATACTTGATGAGACTTTCGATATCACTGAGCTGCCAGGGTCTTAAGGTGAAATTCATATTCTTCTTTATTAGGGCAACAAATGAGTGGAAAATAAAATTCCACCTCACGCTTTTCTTTTTCCTAGAATTTGTATCTTTCTATTCACCTATCTGTTCTCAAATCTAAAAGTATTTCCGACATGAGTCAATCTATTTAGTCTTATTTGTTTCTATTTTTCCTGAACAAAATCAAAACCAATTGCTCTTTTAATCAATAGACTAGAAAGTCCAATTTGCTTATTTAATAAGAACAAGTATCGAAATTTGTCCTTCTTAAATGCTATGATATCTCGTATTTTGGATGATTCATTGCACGAAGTTGTTTACCAATGATTGATTGTCTACAATTCGAGAGAGTAGAACGCTCTATAAAATAGGCGTAAATTCTCTTAAGGCTTTCATTACCTAGCCACTAAAACTATTCGCATATACTAACACTACTATAAATGCTATCAACCTACTACGCTAAACGCCGATTATCGACATACTGCCTTTCCCTACTTTGCTTGATCTTACCTTATATTTTTTATGGGCAAAAACCCGAATTAGTATTACCCATTATCCATGGGCAAGAATTGGTCTATCCTGGTTTGTCCTTTTCAGGAGATGGCAAGTATCTAGCTTCCTGTTCGGCAGCAAGTGTTAAAATCTGGGAGTACCCTAGCGGAAAACTCATCCGAACCATTCCTGCACAGGCAAAGCAAAACGAAGAGTTTCGGGGTGTAGCCTTTTCTTCAAATGGGCAGCATTTACTGCTAGCTCACAAACTTGGATTAAATGCCGGTCACATACGTTTATCCCTTTATGATATCAGTTCCGGGAAACACCTAAAAACCATAGCTGAGCTTGATAATCTGAAACGTGTTGCAAACCTTCAGTTTTCAGTAGATGATCAATACATCACTACAGAATATTATCTGGTGGATGAGAATGGTCGTCAAGCCCAAAAAACTCAAAGCCAAATATGGAAGATGGAATCGGGGCAAAGTATCTGGCAAGGGAATGGCAAAAGTGTCAGGTTCCTTCAAGACACAACACATTTTTACCTACTAGATAGCAATTTGGTGCAGCGGTGTGCTTACCAAACCTTAACTACCGAGAAAATTTTGGAGGCACCAACGGAAGTCAAAGAGATAGGAATCGATCATCAAAGTCGAAAACTACATTGCCTATCTATCCCAGATTATGATGACCCTAAAAATTATCAAGCTCCCTATACTTATTGGCTAAGTACGTTGGACCTGATCAATAACAAAATATCGCCTCCTCAAGCCTTAAATTTACCTGACTATCATAGGGTACAGTTTTCGAAAGGAGCTAAAACACTGACCTTTCAGAATAGGATATATGATCATAAAAAAGAAGATAGCTTGGAGATCATCCAAGTTAACCTCAATCATACCAAGCAAATTCAAACTCAGAAATATAAATTGAAATATGCTGATGGATTAGCTGCTCCAGATGGTAAATCCTTGGCTTACACCACCTATGAGAACAAAGTTATAACGAATACAGACATCTACAGGATCAACTTAGTCGACCAAATCCAGCATCCAAAGTTTGGTGACCTGAATCTTGAACCTCTCTATGGTCACTTTGATGAGGCCTCTGGGCTCAAAGGGCAGAATAGTTTGATTAAGTTAATCCGTACAAACAGGGCGGTACACCTTATTCATACGGAATATAAAACAAGAATCCGAGGAGCTGTCATACCAAGCTTGGATGCTGAATTCTATTTTGATTTAAACTTTGGCGAGTTATACAGCTTCAACAAAAAGCAACTACAGTGGTCTATTGGTCTTCCTGAAGACCAATATTACAACTATCTGACCAATGCTGCTTTTGGACAAAATGGTCAGCTGGCAGTCTTGACAATGGACCAAAAACTGAAGATATATACTTCCGACGGTATGGTAGCACAAGAGTACACCGGGATTGATTTGAAAAACCCCTCTTCTGGAGAATTGTTTTACGATAGTCAAAATGAACAGGTCTTCCTAGAAGACAAAGGAACAATCCAAGGGTATGACCTCAAGCAACAATCGATGTTAAACGCTGCTAAGCTGGTAGTCCCATCTTCAGCAAGGCTCTCGCACAATACTGACTTAGGCGTGGATAGCCCGGATCAAATATCCTTCCGAATATTTAATAAAGCTGACAAGGAAACAATCTGCATCTTAGTCATTGACCAGGACAATGAATGGATTGTCTCCACTCCTTCTGCTCTCTTTGATGGTAGTGAAAAAGGCAAGTCTGCGCTTCATTATGTAAAGGGAATGGAGATCATTCCATTGGAGTCGTTGGAAGCTCGTTATTGGGTCCCTGATCTGTTAGAAAAATTATTAGATGGACAAAGTGCAAAGGAGATTCGCGATGTGAGTCAGCTAAACCTAGAGGACCTCTACCCTATCATCCAAGGCCAGATTGAGAATGATGTATTGCAAGTAAAAATCCAGGAGCGCTCCGGAGGGCTAGGGGAGCTAAACCTTTATATCAATGGAAGTATCGTCCAAAAAGATATCAATCCTAGCAAAGAGTCACAGATAGAAGTCTCGTTAAAACGCTATGCTAAACACTTCTATACCCAACGCCCTAACACAATCCTTTTGCAGGCCTTTAATAAAGGGGATTGGATGAAAAGTCGCCCCATTGAATTACCGCCCTATTCCCCCTCTTTTGCCATACAGCGAGATCATAAGAAGGCCCACTTTTATGCTGTTGTGGTGGGAACATCTGACTATTCCGGTGAGCAACTTGACCTAAACTATGCAGGTAAGGACGCCGTGAGCATTCACAAAGCCTTGCGTGTAGCAGGGGAAGCCCTCTTTCAAGATCGGATGGATATTCGGCTATTCAGTACAGACGATGTGCCCAATGCCATTCCCCCTAGCAAGCCTAATATTCTGGCATCATTAGCTGATATCAAGGAAAAGGCAGAGCCAATAGACTTAGTCCTGATTTACTTTGCCGGACATGGAAAGGTACAGGATGATGATGCCGACAAACCGCGCTTCTTCTACCTTACCCAGAGTATGAATAGTTTTGCGCAATTGGAAGATCCACAAGCTCGAAAACTCGATGCCATTTCCCAAGAAGAATTGACAGATTGGTTGATAGAATTAGCTGCCAAGAAGAAAGTCATGATCTTGGATGCTTGTAACTCGGGCCAGGTCGTCAATACCCTGATCAATGATCGAGCCCTAACCGGATCCCAACTCCGGGCCCTGGATCGCATGAAAGACCGTACGGGCATGTACATCCTGGCAGGGAGCGCTGCGGATAAGAAGAGTTACGAAGCCACGCCTTACGGGCAGGGGTTATTGACCTATAGTCTCCTGCAGGGCATGCAGGAGCTATCTACACAACACCCGAATAAAGAAGTCGATATATTGTCCCTATTAAGCCACGCAGAAAATCGAGTACCCGAATTGGCCAAGGAAGTAGGGGTAATCCAAAAACCAAAAATGCACAATCAGGATGGGCTTTCGAGTTTTCCCATTGGTATAGTACAAGATCCAGCAGCGATCCCTATTGCTTCAAGCAAACCACTCCTGATCCGGCCGATGTTCCAGCAAGAAGGAGAATTCGATGATCCTTTATTACTCATGACAGCCATTGAAGACTATATCCAAAAGGCCATCCGTCGTAATGCTCCCTTTACCTTCCAAGATGTGCGAAATCATCCAAATGGATATTCTATTCGGGGAGCCTATACAATGGAAGGAGAACGGATAAACATAAAGGGCTTTTTGTATAAAGCAGGAAAGAAAATAAAGGAAGCTGGTTTTAGTGTGGAGGGTACAAAAACGGACATGAATGATTTAGCAAAACAAGTGTTTTTTGCGATAGAAAATTGGATTGAATAACCATTAGGCGAAAGCATCAGAACTATGAACCAAAAACAATTATCCCCCCAACCCAAACGAGGAATTCTCTTTCTCCTTGCCGTATTAATGATACAGTACCTTTACGCCCAACAACCCGAACTAGTCCTTCCCATTAACCACGGCACTCAAATAGAGGACATCTCCTTTTCCGCCAATGGACAATATCTTGTTAGTAGCAGCAATGGCCAGGTCAAGCTCTGGGAAACAGCCAGCGGGAGGCTATTACGGACGATTGATAAAAACACGGCAAAAGGATTAGAGACCGACGATTGGGGAGGGGGCTTTAAAATGGCAGTACTTTCAGCAGATGGAAGCCTCATTGTTACCGCTCGAGATTGTGGTTTTATTGAAAATGAACCAGGATCTGGCAATTCTCCCACTAATATTCAGGTTTGGGACGCCAAATCTGGAAATTGGCTAAAAACACTGATCACTTTACAATCGCCAGATCCTACTTGTATATCTACTATCGCCCTCTCTCCCGATGCCCGATATGTCATGGCTGTTTATACAGCCATGATTCCGACGGGTATAATAACTCAACGTTTTCCAAACGCTCCACCGCCTGGTTTTGAGCGGTCTACCAATCAAACTCAAACGCCGGAAATTATAGAAGAGAAAAAGGCAGTCAAAATGACTAGTGTCTGGGATATAAAAACGGGTACGCTTTTGATCAATCGCCCCGATGAACAAGGACGTTTTTCATCGGATGGTAAGTACCTCATGAGCCAGGATAGCAATACCGTATATTGGACTGACCTATCCACCCAAGAGGTGGTTTCTTCCTTTAAAAGTGATACGAATTTCCAATATGTCGCTGTTTCCGATAATTGGTCTTATCTCTACACAAGCAGTGTTCCCGCTTACAACGACAATTACGAGCCGCTACCCATTGAGATTACTACCTGGGATTTACAACAACAGCAAAAGATCAATTCCTTTTCCATCGATCGTCCTATAGGGCAATTGAAACCTTCCAAAGCGGGTAAGCATCTAATTATTGCTGGTTTTAGCTTAGGAGAAGTACAGATTTGGGATGCCTTGCAAGCTAAGCAGATAGCCAGTTATATGATTGATAACCGACCAGATGTTGCAGAGGATAACGGCATCTTATCTATTGTTATCACAGAAGAAATGAGTATTAAGCGTTTCCAATATGATCTAGCCACTCAAAAAAAGCTAAATGCTTTGGATATCCCCCTGGCATCTTCACCCACAGGTATCTGGGGTACACTATCTCCAAAGGGTAATCTATTTGTATACAC
Organism: uncultured Lewinella sp.; assembly: GCA_913060855.1. Taxonomy (GTDB): domain Bacteria; phylum Bacteroidota; class Bacteroidia; order Chitinophagales; family Saprospiraceae; genus DT-111. Next base: position 6,152 of record CAJXUM010000050.1, read on the forward strand.
TAATCAAACCATGGAGGCAGATCCCCGAGCAGAGTTAAAATCTGTTGACTTCAGTCAGCCAGAGACCATACAAAATTTTGGCGCTACTGCCTTCGGTATCAATTATACCTTAAGTCGAGTGCTATTATCTCTTCCACAGGGATACAGCACAGCTCAAGTCTTAGGAGATAAGGGAGAATGGCTCTATTTCAGTGAGTCTCAAGATGAAGAGCTTCTATTTGACGTGCAGCGAAAAAAATGGGTGGACCCACAACTACGCTCTAGTCAAAATTTGCAGGAAAATAAAGGATGGCGACTAACTAGCATAGACGGCACTTCTGTAATCTTATCGAGGGTAGAAAATGGGCAAGCAGAAAAAAAGGCTACTTTATTGTTACTAAATGAGGAGGGTGACGCTAATTGGGTAGTCTCTACGCCTAACGGCTTGTTTGATGGCAATCCCACTGGGGTGGGAGCCTTGCATTATATCGATGGATTAGAGCCCATTAGTATCGATCAATTTCAGGAGCGCTATTATGAACCCGGGGTGCTAGACAAAATATTGGCTGGTCAAGAAGCAGAAATTCGCAATGTAGAAGGGCTGTCCATTGTCAATATGTATCCTAAAGTGATCGGAAAACTCGGCCAACGACAATTGCAGATCGACCTGGAAGAAAGAAGTGGAGGAATCGGTAAACTGAGTTTTTTCATCAATGGGATCGAAGTAGAAGAAGACATTAATCGCGGCCGAAAAAAGAACCTAAGTATCAATTTAGACACTTACAAAAGATACTTTTATACAGATCGTCCGAATCGAATAGGCTTGGTGGCCTACAATCAGGAAGGATGGTTCAAAAGCAGGAAATACGTCTGGGCTTATAACCCATCTGGGATAGTGGTTAATAGTCGGGGAAATATAGGTAATAACCCTCGCGCTTCCGCTCGTTCCGATTTCGATCATCGTCGAGCCAAACTCTACGCGTTAGTCGTCGGCACCTCCAAATACAGAGGAGAAGCCTTGAATCTGACTTATGCGGATAAAGATGCCCTGGCGATGGCAGAAGCATTAGATATTGCTACCAAAAACCTATTTACCAAGGGTAGGCGAATAGAAGTGCTGACCACCGAGGCAACCGCTGCTTCCCAAAAACCCACCAAAGAAAACATACGTGGCATCCTCGCCGAATTTGCTAAAGCGGCCACTCCCTATGATGTAGTCATACTTTACTTTGCCGGGCACGGGATCAGTCTGGGACAAGATGAAAAGGTACAGTTCTACTATTTAACGCAAGACGTACTCGCCAATCCCACGGCAAAAGATACAGCGGTTTTGCGGCAGTCCACCATTTCTAGCAATGAGTTAACGGCTTGGCAAAGTGCCATCACCGCCCCCAAAAAGGTCATGATTCTAGATGCCTGCCAGTCTGGCCAATTACTCAATGACATCAGCAAGGAAAGGTCCCTGACCAATGCCCGGCGTGGCCGAGCCCTCGATCGCATGAAAAGTCGATCGGGAATGTTTATCCTGTCGGGTAGTGCCGCTGACCAGTCCAGCCTAGAAGCCAGCCCTTTTGGGCATGGCCTACTGACTTACAGCCTTTTACAGGGAATGTCCTTGGTCGCCAGCCGAGATGCGGATAAACTGCTCAATGTGCAAGAGTTGTTCCAGCACAGTAAAGATCAAGTCGAAAAAATGGCTAAGCGTATCGGTCGAGAGCAGGTACCCGAAATGATCGGGCTCAAAGATGCGGCTGACTATGCTATTGGCCTCTTAGAGAATCCCAACTTAATCAAAGTACCTACCGTTAAGCCGATGATGGCTAAGCCGAGATTCATGGATAAGCAACGCTTCAGCGATGTTTGGGGAATAGAAGAGAAACTCCAGGCTCGTTTCGTTAAAATAAGTGAAAGAGGGAGCAATCCACCTTATATTTTTGTCAATAGCCCAGCGATTGGCGAGGCTTATTCGGTCCAAGGTTTTACTGCCCGTACAGACCAGTCAGGCCTGTTGAAGATCGAAGGCGCCTTATTGAAGGGCGATAAAGTGGTGCAAGCTTTCGCAGTGAGTGGAAAAACGGATGAAATTGATGATATCGTACGGAGAATTATCGAGGAAATAGAATTGCTTATTGAGTAGTGGGTTGGGAGGTGGTGGGTTGAGTGAGTCGGCTTGCATCGAGCATTTTTGGAAATGAGGGGCGCTGACTTACCGTAAATTTTCAATTTCCTGAATTCCCCCTACCGCAAGTCATCCGATGTTAGTCGGCTGGATAAACAGGAAAATAACGAACGCGCAACACCTCTAAGTCAAAACTTCAGAAGTTCACCTAGGCACGTCCAGGTTAACTTCTGAAGTCTCCCTGCCAGTATCAATAATACACTGCCCAACGTTGCAAAGCCCCTTTCTCATCCAGTATCAATATCAACTCATTGTAAATGATGATTTCACCATTGGGTAGATTTCTCGTCATTTTGGGTGCTTTATATTTGGCCAATATATCTGCCTTGAGGCTACCTTTTTTGATGCCGCCTGGTAGCCGCCCTTCATAATCCGTCGCCGCTAGTTGCACTTTAATGGGGGTTTTCAAACTCGAACCTCTAGGTGGTTTACAGTAATAGACTACAGATTGATTCAACTTGAATTTATCGCCTTCCCACTTGCGAAATAGATGGCCGCTACTCAAGTCTTTCTCCACACTGGCATCAAATTCATTATTCTCCACAAAGGCTAACAGGTCTTCAATATTGTCTATTTCTACCCCTGAAGGGCCTCTTCCCCCTGTTCCCGGCTTTGGCACTCCAGTCTCTTCCAATACCGCCAAATTATAGGCGGCTACGCTATTGTTTGAATCTTTGCCAACAATCGCTTTTAGCCCATCGATCGCTGCTTGCTTAGTCGTTTCATTGGCATTTTCTTCATAGGTGATCAATGCCAAGAGAATATCCGCATCAATGATGGTCTTTGGAAAAATGTCCTTCTGTGCATTTGCTTTACCTATGGCTTCCGTACTTGCATAGAACTTGGCTTTCCCAAAATCTTTCAATAGGAAATATCCGCAAGCCTTATTCAAGTAGGCCGGAGCATAAGTTTCATCCATACCTATGGCATAATCAAAGTATCGGATGGCCTCCTTTATTAAAGTCTTCCACTTCTCTTCACCTCCAAACCCTCTACCACCAATAGAAAATCGAAGGTCCAACTCTAGCGGCATGCGGTACAATTGATTGTCCTTTTTATCAAAATGCCCAATGGCTTCCAGTATGGTGACAACCCCCAAGTTGTTGTAAATCGTCGAACTTTGGTACTCCCCCAATATGTGACGATAAAAAGCCCGGGCATCATCATATCGACCAATAGCTGTCATGATATTTGCCATTTCGAAGAGCTCGACGAATTCATTTAATTTTTTAACCGACCGGCCTGCCAATGCCTTTCGATCATCAAGAGAGGGATAACCTTCCATTTCCTGCACTTTATCCCCCCAGTACTCCTTATACACCCCACCAATAAAAGTAGGTAGGTCAGCAAAAATATCGTAGCCCGCAGAATAAGCTAGGAATCCACCCAGGTAGTCCGCCTGCGTTTCATAAATAACCCGATCTTGGATCTTATTGATCGTCATCCCCACCTTCAAATCTGAATATTCCGCAGCAAAGGAGGTGCTCCATAGGTGCTTTTCGTAGAAGTGCGTCAACTCGTGGGCCAATAAAGAAGCTAAGGCACTTTCAAATTTGTCTTCCCCTAGCGATTTACAATAATCAAAGGCTTTTTGCTCAATGGCGATGCTCATCCCATCTTCCGAAAAGAAGGCGATATTCCCCTCAGCTGGACTCACATATAAAGTGGGTGGGTCAAAACGACGATCCCCTCTTGCCGCCACCAGTTTGTCATAAATCTCGGCCACCTTTTCATAGGCCTCGCCTTTTTGCATCAAATCCTCTTCTGAAGCGGTACTGGATTTGGCCATGTACCGAAATGGTGTTTTTTGCGACAGTGCTGTAGTGGCTATACCCAATAGTAATAGCATTAGCATACTAGTACGTAACATAATAGTGTTTTGGTTTAAATTAAGTGCATGTTTGGAGGAGTTCATGTACTTAGGTGATAAAAGGGTTTATAGTGAATGAGGATGTTTTTTTAGGTCGGGATGTTGTAAAGTTGTAGGTCCATTGGTCATCGGTCGGGATGTCATACAGTTTCTTGAGTCATGGGGTTTGTAAGTACATTTGTCAGATGTTGTGTTTTAGAATATCGGGTAAGCCCTATTTCTTATCGGGGAAATATTGCTTAATCAAGTCTTGATACGCCTGCAAAGGCCGTAAGGCTTCCAAGTCACTATCTCCTTCCAAGGCCTCGATGTTCTTATAGGCTAGTCGATCCAGGAGTTCCGTCAGGGTAGCTAAAGCCTTGGGGTAATCGCCATTTAGGGTATGCGCACAGGTCAGGTCATAGTAGACGTCGGGATCGTCGGGTTCCACGGTGCGGTAGCGCTCGAATAAGGCTATAGCCATTTTATAATTGGAGGCTTTATGTTCCAAAAAAGCCCAATTATATAAGCCAAGATAATGGTCGGGTTTCAGTTGTAGACAGGTTTTGTATTGTATTCTCGCATCCTCTAATTCCCCTTTTTTTTGGTATAAATAACCCAATGAGTTATAAATATCAGGGTCGTTAGGTTCCAGCTGTCGATACTGATTAAAATTCATCTCCGCTTTTCGAAAATCCCCAAGTACAAAAGATACTCTGCCTAAATTGTAGTAAGCATCAGCATAATTGGGATTCAATTGAATAGCTTTCATGAACAATGGCTTGGCCTCCTCATAGCGTTTTTGGTCTAAATAAATGACCCCTAAATTATATTGTGAAAGTACAAGAATCGAATCTCTTTCAATCGCCAGTTTAGCTGTCAATTCTGCCGCTTCATAATCCTCTATACCTCGATAACATTCTGCTAAATTACTTAAAGGTAACACCCAACTAGGTGCTTCTTCATGGGCTCGTTGAAAAAAGGAAATGGCTTGATCACATTCTTTTTTTGCAGCATACAAAGCTCCCATTTCATTAAAAACATGAGCTGTCTTGGGTTTATATTCCAATGATTTTTCTTGATAGCTAAAAGCCTGTTCCAGAAGGGCGGTATTCTTAGACCGCTCAGCCTGTAGACGTAGCTCAACTCCTTTAAAGTAGTTGGCTCGTGCTAACAAATCCCTATAGAAAAAGTCAGTCGGTCCAGCCAATTCTGCTGCCTTAAATAGATAGGCTGGGTAGTAACGATATCTAGGATCATTGGCCCATCGATTAGCTAGTTCTCGAGCAGGTGCCGTGACATAGGCATTGAGTGCCAATTGGGCTTCGTCCTGCAAAGCAGCAATGAGGTTATTCTTTGCTGCGAACTGGATACTATCAATATCATCGAAACTATTCAACACCTCATACGATCCCACGGCAGAACCCTGTGCTGGAAACATGAGGTGTCCAATTGCCAATGCTTGTTCCATCTCCTTTAATACAGCTAAATAAGCAGAATCAGCCTGTTCTTCGGTTCTTGATACAACCGTAGCAGTTGGTGGTTTAGCCTCCATTGCCATTTCTTCCTCTTCACCCAGCGCGTCCAGACGTCCCTTGTCCACCCGATTGATCTTCGTTTCTGGGTTTCCACTGACAATAGGTATTTGCAACTTCCCTAATAATCTAGAATCTGTTCGGACCTTTTTCCGGATATATTCTTCAATTTCATAGAGAACGATATTCTCATCCTCGTCTTGATCCGCCAATCCGATCAATCCATTTACTAGATGATAGGAAAAAAGGCCTCGACCTCCTCCCCAAAGTTCGTCCTCTAAGGAATATTGATCCGAACCACAAGACATAATTTTAACAATCTTCTCCAAACGGTCAAACAATACACTGTTGATCAGTCGTGGACCACCAATCGCACTGCCAGCTAATTTGCCTGACCGACAGGCATCCGTAATTAAGACTACCTGTGCTTTTTTTTCTTCCGTTAAGGTAGCAATCGTTTGATCTAGATATTCAATGGGACAGGCACCACCAATTGGATAGTCTACCGGTGGAGAATTATGCAGTAGGAGGAATCCCATCAAGCCTTCTTCAGATTTTTCCACATCTCCGTGACCAGAAAAGTAAATGATGACCCGGTCGTCCGCTTGACTTTCTGCTACCAGCCATTTCATTGCTTTTTCGAACGTGCCCATGGTAGCTTGTTCATTGGTCAAAAGTCGAATATTTCCCGGCGCTACTTTCTGTCTGCTATTGGTAGTCAAGAAATCAGCAAATACTTCTGCATCTCTATGCGCATAATCTAAGTCGCTAATTTGAGCATAGTCAGACACTCCCACAACAAGGGCTCGAGTTGTACTTCTTTTTACCGCTTGGAACGCAGTATTTTGTGCCCAAATAGTAGTAGAGCTATCGCACCAACTCACTAAGACAATAAGAAATAGTAATCTACGCATAGCAGAATGAATGGGTAAAGAGTGAGATAAAATCAAATATATGACTTCATCTCACTCTGTTTTGGTGTCTATTTTGAACCCTCGGAGGGTTTCAAGTCGTGACGCTGCAGATAACTTTGATAAGCTTTTTGCAGGATCGCATTTTTCTTGTATTTCTTAATTCCTAATCGGTAACGTTGGTAAGCTGCATAATCGTAGCCATTTTCTTCTAGATAAACCGCTTGAAAAAACAACTGGGCAGCTGGGCTACTAGACTTGTAGATTGGTCGCCGCTGGATTTCGGCTAGTATTTCAGCCTGGTCAGCAGGGTCAGCGTATTCGAATAAAACCTTGGGACTCGTAATCGTATCATTACTCACCGATTTTACATACCAACCATAGGTAGAACCTGGTGAAAGTCCCAGGCTGGTTGAACTGACGTTATGATTAAAGCCTTTTATTTCAGTTTGGTATACCTCTTTATCTGTCTCTTATACACATCTCCGAGCCCACGAGACCGAGGCTGATC
>CAJXUM010000051.1 GCA_913060855.1 uncultured Lewinella sp.
AGATCAGCCTCGGTCTCGTGGGCTCGGAGATGTGTATAAGAGACAGGTATAACAAGGAGAAATACTTTTTGGCATAGAATGGGTAATAGCCCGGTAACAAGTACTATGAATAAATCGATCAAACTACTCCTTAGCCTCCCACTTATTCTTGTTTTTCTTAGTTTCAATAACACCCTATCAAGTCAATCCATCACCCAGTATGGTTATCCCGAGCATTTCATTGGTGGTGCATTATTAAGTGGTGCGGTATCTTATCTCGTGTACAAAAAGACGGAGAATAAGACAAAGGCATGGTTGGTCGGTTTTGGCGCTTCCCTGGTCGCAGGAGGACTGAAAGAAGCCGTAGATCCGGAAGTATTTGGTGGAACTCGTAATGTGCGTGACTTTTATTATACAGCATTGGGCGGGGCACTGGGAGCTAGCGTTATATTGCCATTGGGGCGGAGGAAAAAGAAGGACAGCCTTAGTAGCGTTAGTGAGTTCGTTTGGTAAGAGACTATCGATTACTTCCCAAAAAACGACTGAGAAATTGCTGTTTTCGACGGCGAGATAAATTCAGGTGCATACCATTTTTCATGACAATCACTCCACCATCTCCTTTGATGTATTCTTTGACGTAACTCAGGTTGATCAAATAGGATTGATGAATGCGGAAGAAGCCAAAATCTGTGAGGAATGCCTCATACTCCTTCAGGGTTTTACTGGTGAGTAATTTTTCATCTTGCCGAAGATACAAGCGCGTATAATTGACCTCACCTTGTAAATACAGAATATCTTCTAAGGGGACTACTTTGAAGCCATTCACGTTTTGTACTACCAGTTTTTTGACACTATGCTTGTCAAAATTTTCGATCAAAATTTTGGTGTGATGTTGCAGCCGGGATTGCCCCGTGGTTTTTTCAAAACGCTCTAAGACTTTATTTAATTCACTGATTTGGATGGGTTTTAAAAGGTAGCCGAAGGCGGCCATTTGGAAGGCGCGAATGGCGTAGCTATCGTAGGCCGTTACGAAAATAATGGCTGCTGCAATATCTGGCAATTGTGCTAAAAGTTCAAAGCTGGTTCCACTTTTTAGTTTAATATCCAGGAAGATGATATCTGGCTGACTATGGGTGATAAGTTCAATACCTGAGGCTATATCATCGGCTTCTCCGATAATGTTAATGTTGCGCTCTGCTCCCTTCAAAAAGGTTTTGAGGGTATTCCGCGCATTTTTCTCATCGTCAATTATGATGGCCTTAGTCATGGCTATTGGATTGAAATATTGATATTCACCGTCACGCCTGCTGCGGGTTCGTTTTCTTTTATTTGTATAGTCCCTCGGCTGCCCAACCTTTCCTTTGTAATGCTAATTCCTTTGGATATATGCTCATTCTTTTCAGTTGGACTGATTAATTTCATGCCGACACCATCGTCCTTGATGGAGCAATGTAAAGTATCTTCTTTTTCATCTACTTCGAGACTGATCCAAATATGGCCTTTCTCTTTCTTCGGCGCAATCCCGTGCCAAATGGCGTTTTCGACAAAGGGTTGGAAGATAAGCGGCGGTAATTCAACCATAGCTGTTTCTACATCTGGGGCTATTGAGATCGTATAGTCCAATTGATCCTCCAAGCGTTCTTTTTCAATGTCCAAATATAAGCGTAAAGTGTCCAATTCTTGTGCTAGAGAATGTAAGGGCTGTTTGGATTGATCCAAGATTCGGCGGATTAAGGAACTGAATTTTCCTAAAAACTCATTGCCTTGTACTAGTTTCTGACCGACAAAGAATCCCTGGATGGCATTGAGCGCATTGAAAATAAAGTGCGGATTCATTTGTGCGCGAAGTAATCCATATTGCAACTCGACCTGTCGTTTTTGTAACTCTAATAGCCGATTTTTTTGCTTTGAATGATAAAACCAATACGCCCAGACCAGTAATAGTACGAAAGCTAGACTGGCCAACTTGAGTAGGTTGAAACGATAAGCCTGTTGTTGAATTTGTAAGTTGGAATCCGACAGCTCCTTTTTGAATTTAGCGGTTTCGTATTTTACCTCTAACTCTTGTAGGTTCTTCTTCGTCTCTACCGAGAGCAAAGAATCCTGAATTTGGTGAGCCGCTTTTAGGTAATCGAAGGCATCAAGCCCATTCCCTTGTTCGTAATAGAGATCAGCCAAATGTTGATAGGTCTCACCGATGGCGACGATCTGTCCTGCTTTTTCAAGCCGACGTAATCCTTCCTGAAAATAGGAGAGGCTTTCATCCCATTGCTGTAAGGCTTTCGTGGCTATTCCGATATTGACATAATACTCTCCATTGGAAGTAGCAAAAGTATCTGTGCTAGACAATTCCAAGGCGATGTTGAAATCGTTATAGGCCTTCTCAAATTGTCTTTGTTCGAGATAGAGCAACCCCCGATTATTGAAAACCGTAGCAGCCATGCCCGGATTAGTGGTGGTAAAACCTTGCTCCGCATTGGGTGTTTCTGCTTTGGGAATTGCAGCAAAAGCCGAAGTATAAGCCGCTTCTGCTTTAGTAAATTCCTTTAAATCGCCATAACTAATGCCCAGCAAGCTGTAGAGCTCAGATTTGATATACCAATGATCCAGCTCATCTGCTAGGGTAAGTGCTTCTAGGCATAGGGCAATCGTTGCCTCCGATTCGAAAGCAGCAGATAAGCAAGCAGCATGATTGAAATTGAAGATCAGTAGTTTAAGTTTTTCATCGTGAAAGCGCGCCCAATGCTCGGCTTGATGATACCCCTCAATGGCCCGTTCAAAAGCACCTACGTGGCACAATTGCCTACCCATATTATTCAGAATGGCTGCTAACTGGCTACTGTCCTTGGCTATTTGGAAGTAATGATAAGCAGTGTCGTATAAATGAATAGCAGTCTGATTATAACCCAAGTAGGCTTCTGCTTGGGCGATGCTTTTATAGGCTCTTCCGATTTCTTTTTCATTTTGTAAGCGGCGGGCAAGGTCGAGGGCTGCCAGGGCATGCTGATAAGTCAAAGCAGAATCTTCATTATGAACTAGATAAGCCAACTCATTGTGAATCAGCATCTGTTCTTCTTCCGAAATAGTCCCTTTAAGTACAGCGCGTAGGCTATCCGAATAGCTTTGGTCTTGCCCAGACAAAAGCAGGGCGGCTCCAAAGAGGAGTGAAAGAACTAATGTGGTACTTTTCATGTGCTTCGCGACTGTTCGGTGGATGTCCATATATTAAGTGCTTAATGGGAGCCGAATCGTCAGGTAATAAATAGTGATGTCTGCTCAGTCGCACGAATGTAGGAAGAAGTTGCCTAGACACACTAATAAGAATAGGCAACTTCTCAACGGATTTACCGCTTCAGGCTACAATCGAATTCCTTCTTACCATAGGCGCTGTAAATTTTGGTCGGTCTGTAGGCACTACCACTATAATCCTGCATAAATAAGATGTGCTCTACGTAGCAACTTCCATTTGCATCCTTGTAAGTAATGGCGGCGATGCGCTGACGGCTAATGGGACGACCCGCCACATCATTGTTGACGGACCAGTATCGGCTAGTAATGATGGCGCTAGTCGGCGTATAACCCGACGAAGCAGCACCTGCTACCCGCATAAAATCTCGTTCCATCGCGGCATCCTGTACATCTGCTTCCGGCAATTCGCTGACGACTGGTGCTTTCTGCTTGGCCGCTAATGCGTTAGACAACACCTTGTCTTTATTACTTGTTAATTCAGTGTATTTCTTTTGATAAGCCTTTAAAGTAGTATTTGTAGGGGCTACGCGGGCAAAGGAATTGATGTAATAACCAAGGTCATCGATGTCGTCATCAAAAAAACGCTCCACGTGAGTTTGCTGTAAAGCTGCTATCTTTTTATCTGCTTTTTCGGTAAATTTCGCTTCCGCTAATACTTGGTCAATTCCTTCGATATCTTTTTCTAATTCTTGTGTTCTTTGCTGGGTATACTGATTAGCTGATGCAAAAGTTTCACTTGCTTTAAACTCCTTTATCATGGATAAGACCTTTGTTCGATCAAAGGCTTTCATTTTTTCCCAGAGGTAACCGCATTCAGAAAAAGGCGTTGCTTTCTTCAACAAGTCCAAATTGCCGTGCCATTGACCGATTTCACTTTCGTAGGCGCGCATTTGCATACCTTGTTGTTTCTTCGCATCAAACCCAGCTTGCCATTTTTCTAAATTGGCCAATTCAGATTGAATACCGGATTCAAAGCCTTTTTTGATCAACCGCTTGCCAAAGTTCATGGCGTTTCTTATAAATTTTCGTCCGTTATCTAGGTCTCCAGTTTCCATATAATTGGCGGCTTTATTGTAATAGGTGATGAAATTTTTATAATCGAGAAGTTCTTTCATATTGTCATTCTGACTCATCAAATTGATTGTAAACGAGAGGATGAAAAAAAGTGAGAGGATTGTCTTCATGGTCTTGAGTTTAGTGGATTATCAATCAGGTAATTAGTCTTGGCTAGACTTCAGAAGTTAGCCTAGGTCAATTCTCTGATAAACTTCTGAAGTCTGCGAGGAGGCTAATTGCTTAAGTAGCTTCAATAATATTGACGACCAATTGCCAAAAAGGAAGTGTCTCTTTTCGGAGCGGGGCTTCGGTCATTTTTGATTTTTCCACAAAAGCAGGATCCTTTAATGCCGTCTCGATCAAGGCATCATCTTGGTAGCTGGAATTTTCCTTTATGTCTTTGATCACATCAGCTTTGTGTACACTAATGGCTTGTATGTAGGCGCCAAAATCCGGGATATGCTGGTATTTATAGCCTCTACATTTTAGCCCAATTGTTTTCCCGTCTTCCTCAATGGGTTGAGTATCAAAAAGCACTTTCTCTTTGCTGGTCAACTGGTCTTTACGATCCAGGTAGTATTGGCGAATAATGGGGATGTAGCCTTCTTCATTCAGTTTGAAGGCAATATCATATTCGAAATCTTTGTAAAAGGATCGAAAATCCTTGCGTTCAAAATTGTAGTATTTGCCGTCCTGAATGACGATGATGCTTCCCATTCCAATATTATAAAAGTAAAAGCCGTCCCAGCGCTGATGCTTAGTAGCTGTTGCTTTTGCCTGGCTAGTATTGTCTTGGACTTTGTCATCAGCCGAAATGGCCGCTTTAGCTGTGACTTTTGGGTTTTCTTCAGCGCCCTGCGGACTACCGCAAGCAAAGAGGGTTAGTAGGAATAGATTTATTACTAAATAGGGTTTCATAAGTGAAATAGTATATACCTTCTATTACCTCCAGTGAGGTATAGAATTAAAGTGAAAGAATATCATGGATGGTTTTTTCTTTGGTCAAATTGGGACAGAGGAGCTACCTCGTCTCAGGATTGGCCCTTGAAGTATGGCTTCCTTGTTCGAAGAAAGAAAAAAGACAGCAGCCCTTTAATTAATCACACAAAGGTGCGATGCCTTGCAAGGCTACTGCTGCCCTATGCTGTGTTCGTTTATTTCTTATTGTACCAGTATTGTCCTGGGCCGCCCTCAATGATGGTTGTTTGATCTTCGTGCAACTTCCGGTCCTGTTCCTTGTGCTTCACAAATTTCCCACCGCTTACTTTGAAGGGATAAATGCGTTTCTTTTCGTCACCTGTGCAATCTATTGTATAGACGATCATCTCATAGGAGCCGTCCTTGAAATCGGCTCGCCTCAATTGCTCCCATTGATCGGGATTGGTACCGGGGATTTTAGTGACTTGTACCGAGTTGTTGATCCATTTACTACGAGTGGAGCCACCATTATTGTAATCTTTTGGGCCATTGAAGCTCCCTTTCTTGGAGCCTTGCATTCGGCTGTCATAAGCACCGAAAATCTTCCCGTCTTTCCGCAATTCGTATTTGAACTTGTAATCGCAATTCTTCTCTACCCGAAATTCATTTTCAATATCTGTAGTCGTGTTGTCGATAAAATGATGCCAGACGATGTTTTCATGATCATGGTAAGTGGTAAAGTCAAAGTAGTTCCATTCTTCCCAAGGGCCTTTTAGGAAAAGGCACTCAGAGAATGCAGCATAAGCATCGTCGGTCTTCTTCTTAATGACTTCGAATGGAAACGTATAATAATGGGTGCCCGCAGCATAGAAATCGAGACGATAACTGCCCTCACCGATTCGGATGAAATCATCGGTATCCTGTACCTGTTTCTGATTCATTACTGATCCGATCTTGAGCACTGGGTTGACAGAATAATGAAAAGTACCCATTACCTTTTTGGAATTGCGGTCGACTACTTCTGCACGTAGCAGCAAATCCTCTTTTTTAAAGGCGTCGTAGTTGGCTTTTTCACCACCTTGTGTTTTGGTGGGTAGAAAGGCAACCAGCAGATCGGGAGTCGTCAACTTACCATCTACCGTCAATTTAATACCGCCAGATAATAAACTTTCCATCGTAATAGCAGGCATGAAGGGAGAGGATTCAAAATCCAGTTTGACTTTGCTCACACCTGATTTTTTGAGCTTTAACTTGTTTTTTAATTTTGCCCCCAGCTGACCATATTGGGGCGTAAAGGGAGCGCAAGCCAGCAAAATGGCTAAAGAAAGCGTCCAATTCCATCTTTTCATTTGTCTAGTTTTAAAGGATTAATACTTCTTCTGATAAAGAAAAAGTGATTCAGAAAATAGAATGAGCATCGAGGTGTCGTACTCAATAGGAGGGGAATGAATACAAATTTAGGAGGTCATGGGGCCTGTCGCAAGCTACTTTGATTGCCTGGCAGGGCCGCCTGATTAATTGGTAGGAAGGTGTCGAAATTGTGCAGCATGCTATGAGACGGGAAGATCGATCTGGGCAAGCTTTATTTTTCAGCGGCAATAGTAGACTGCTAGTGTAATCTTTCCTATTTTTAGACAATCTGGGACTACTAAAAAAGCAAGCATCACACATGCGTATAGCCATAATCGGAACAGGGTTTATCGCCGCCATTCACGTCCAAGCTTTGCAGAGGATGGGAGATGAGGTGGTTGTAGCGGTGAATCACACCCTAGCTAAAGCAGAAGCTTTCGCCCAAAAGTGGGGTATTCCTAAATTTGGAATAGATTATCCACTCGCGCTTTCGCCCGAGATTGATGTCGTGCATATTTGTACGCCTCCTAGTTCGCATTATCAGTTGATCAAAGCAGCTTTGTTGGCGGACAAGCACGTGATTTGCGAGAAACCTATGTGTATTGACCCTTTGGAGGCAAAGGAGCTGATGCAACTCGCAGCCGAAAGACAAAAAATCAGTGCCGTCCTCTTCAACGTCCGCTTCCACGAGGCTTGTCATCGTGCCAGGTCGTTGATCGCCACGCCTGACTTCGGGGCCATCCGCTTAATACACGGCTCTTATTTACAGGAATTTCATGCTTTACCCGATACCTATAGTTGGCGGTATAAATCTGAAGTAGCTGGCCCGATGCGCGCCACCACAGAAATTGGATCCCATTGGGTAGATTTGGTGCGCTATTGGACAGGCTTAGAAATCGCTGCAGTTTCGGCACAATTTGCGAATTTCAACCCTCAGCGTCACTTGTCAGGGCAAAATATGTATGCTGAAAAACAGGAAGGGAATGATCCTGTGGATGTCGATTCCGAGGATGTAGCTAGTATCTCATTTCGCTTCACGAATGGGGCCATTGGCAATGTACTGCTATCCGAAGTTTCGCATGGCCGTAGCAATCGCTTGCACTTGGAGGTGAGTGGGAGTAAGCAATCCATCTGGTGGACCAATGAACATCCTTACCAACTGCATCATGCCAAAAAGTTTAAGGGCGTAACTACCGCTACCTACGCTTTTGGGGGCGGATTTAGTGATACCTTCCAGGCTTGTTTTGAGGAAATCTATCAGGATATAGAAAACGGCAAAACCAGTGCCATGCCAGCCTATGCCACTTTTTACGATGGCTATGTGAATGCAGCTGTATGCATGGCCATTTATGAAAGCGCTAAAAATGATTCTCGGTGGACAAAGATTTACATTTAGTATGCAGAATATTCACCCCGATACCCAAGCTATGATTGATCATTACGAATTTGATCAAATTCCAATTGAAGGCACTTTTTATAAGAGTACTTATCGGTCGAGTCAGGTGTACAAGGATAGTACGCCTCAAGGTACAGCGATCATCGGCATGTATACAGACCAGCCACTTAGCGTTTCTTGTTTTCATCGCTTACCCTACGATGAAATCTGGCATTTTTATGGCGGTGATCCGCTGCGACTTTTCTTGTTACATGGAGATGGTCGAACCGAACAGCTTATCATGGGACCAAATCCGCTCGAAGGTCACCAGCTTCAATTTGTGGTACCGGCGCATACTTGGCAAGGGGGAGAGATGATCCCCGGCGGTCGCTACTCCTTGTTTGGTTGTACAATGGCACCTGGCTTTATGGGGGCTGACTTTGAGGCGGGATTGGCAGCCGATTTGATAAAGGAGTATCCGGATTTTGCGGCCCATATTCAGCGATTAAGTGTCAATGGTGATCATACAAACATGCCGGAAGGGTACATTGGATGAGGTTGCCCTGCCAGCAGTAGTCTAATATTGTTAACTATGAAAAACGCTAATCAAAAAACAGCTCATACTCAGACTTGAGAAGTTTTCCGGGGAGTGACTGAGGAAACTTCTGAAGTCTTGCTATGCGCTCTATTTTAAATGAATATTCCAACTATGAAAAATCTTAATCAAACTAACATCCCTATTACAATGCAACGACTCCTACTCCTTTCGCTTTTGTGGTGCTCAGTCCAAGTTACCCTCCAAGCCCAAAACTTTTACTTTGGTGCCGACCAATCCTACGTCAATGAAATGGAAGACTGTGGCGCGGTATACCAGGAAGGGAATCAAGCAAAAGATGTCTATGAAATCTATGCAGACCATGGTTGTAATTTGGTCCGTCTACGGTTATGGCATACACCGGCTTGGTATGATAGCTTAAATGAGGGAAAGCGATACAGTGATTTGGCAGATGTAAAGAAAAGTATAGCCAGGGCAAAGGCTAGGGGGATGGCCGTTCTTTTAGATTTTCATTTATCCGACAATTGGGCCGATCCTGCTAAGCAATTGGTGCCGGCAGCGTGGCTGGGTGTTGTAGATGACTTGCCCCGTCTAAAGGATTCACTCTATAACTATGTATTTGCGACTCTTAATACGTTGGCCAATGAAAACCTATTGCCAGAAATGGTGCAGATAGGAAATGAGACCAATCGGGGGATACTTCTTTCACCAGAAGATAATCAAACTTGGACCTTAGATTGGGACCGGAATACGGACTTATTTAATACCGGAATCAAGGCGGTTCGAGACATTGAAGCCGCTCATAACAGCAAGATTCAGGTTGTTATCCATTTGGCTGGGCCGGCAGATACAGGCTGGTATGTAGATAACTTCATCAGTAATGGCGTCACTGATTTTGATATTATTGGCATCTCTTATTATTGGGCTTGGCATAAACCGACGACGATTCCTGAGGCAGGAGTGGTGATTGAATCCCTGAAGGACAAATACCCCAACAAAGAGGTACTCATCGTTGAGACCGGATATATTTGGACCAATGAGTCAGCTGACCAGGCTGGGAATATTATCAGTGAAGTACATCCCGATTATGCTCCCGCCTCTCCTGAAAACCAAAGGGATTGGTTGATTGATTTGACCAAAGAAGTGATTGCGAAGGAGGGCTTGGGGGTGATCTATTGGGAGCCTTCTTGGGTATCTACGACCTGCCGTACGCAATGGGGGCAAGGCTCGCATCAGGAACACGCCACCTTTTTTGATTTTGAAAATAACTTATTGTTACCGGGAGGTATTGAATGGATGGAGTATGATTACGGTTTAGTATCAGCCACTGAAGAGAAAGCAGTTGACCGCTTGATAGACTTTGAGGTATTGGGCGATGGCCAAGTTCGGATTGTGAATAAGGGACCTCTAGGGAGCAGTTATCAATATCATGTCACCGACAGCTTAGGGCGCGTCATACTTCAGGGAAAGGTCGACGGCCAAACCATGGATATCGACCTAAACAGTCAGGCAGCGGGACATTATACGCTTACTGTAAAGGACCAAAGGAAAAAACCATATAGTCTATCCTTTATTAAGTTGAACTAGAGATTACCTAATACGCTGACTCAAAAGCACAAGAATTGTCAGAGAACCAAAAATGATTGATTGGCTACAATTCGAGGCCTAGGCTACCTTTGTTGGAAATTAAATGAATGGTGGCCGACTAGCGCCAGTCCCAAAGGATAAGCGCCCATTCCTCCCCACTTTCCACGGTATAAATTTCAATGATTTGAAAGCCTACCCGCTCATGTGCACGCATCGAGCGGGTATTTCTTGTGGCTACCTCTGTAATCACAAAATCATACTGATCTGATAGTTGTCGTCTTTGTTCATGGTACATGCCATCAAAAATGCCTCGCCCACGGAAGGCTTTATCCACACATACTTGGCCCATTACATAATACTGATAAGCAGGAAAGGGTTTTCCTTGAAAGGATAAGGTCGAAAGTTTTTTGAACATGGGAATTAGTACTGGAACCTGGTCTGCAAAGGATTGTAACATCACCAAAGCATAACCAACAACCTGGCCATTGGCCACCGCGATCACTTGGGGTGCGGCTGCATTCATATTAGAAAGTAAGGGGAAGTTGTGTTCTATGGTCACAAAACCTTGCTCCTGACTTTCTTCTACAGAAATGTGTTGTGGAAGATTGATTTGCTGCAGGGCTAAAATCTGTTGTAACTCCTGGTCGGTCTCGACGATCTTGTAGGAAATAGGTGTTGATGAATTACTCATGTTATAAGTCACATTTTATAATGATGGGGCTGGGTGGCCACCTTTTGCTGCTATCCTTTGCGCTATTCACAATAGGAATGGCGAATTGTAGCGTATCTAGGGCTTGGCGATTGGGGGGATATCTACTTTATGACTGGGCATTCTGCCGTATAAACTTCGGCCTTTTTTGAAAAGGAAAGACCAAGAATAGAAAAACGAAGGAGAAATGTCATGCAGCTATCCAATTTGGTCGGCCAAAATCAAAAGCACCGTGAATTTTTCTTACCAAGACAACGTTGTTCTATTATAAAACGTTCCTTCAAGAGCATCGAATAAAACCCAAAAATCTCACACCAATGAAAAAGAAAATAGGCATCGTATTGTCAGGAGGAGGCATTAGAGGAATGGCTCATCTTGGACTGTTACAGGCATTGAAAGAAAACAATATTGAACCGCAATACATTGCAGGTGCTAGCGCAGGTGCATTGATGGGAGCGATGTATGCGGCAGGCTGTAGTCCAGAAGAAAGCCTTGAGTTATTTAGTAATACCCCCCTCTTCCGTTGGTCAAATTACAATCTGAATCGTTGGAAGCCAGGTTTTTTTGATACCGAAAAGTATCGAAAATATTTTTTGGAGTTTTTGCCGGAAGACTCTTTTGAGGCCCTGAACAGTAAGCTTTTTGTAGCAGTGACGGATGTCTGTCGAGGTGAGTCTAAGATCTTACATGAAGGACCACTCATTAGTGCACTATCCGCCTCAGCAGCAGTACCCCCGGTATTCAGTCCTGTTTCGATCGACGGCAATTTTTATGCAGATGGAGGCATCATGAATAATTTTCCGATTGAGCCATTGGAGGGCATTTGTACGCACATATTAGGTAGTTATGTAAGCCCTATACGAACGGTTAAGGCTGAAGATATGTGGAACTCTTTCAATCTGATACAACGCTCTTATGAATTGATTACACATTCGCAATCATCCCAAAAATTTGAACGCTGTGATTTTTTATTCTCACCTGATGAGTTATACCCTTTTGGCATGTTGAGTACTAGTAAATTAGAAACGGTATATCAATTAGGCTATGATCAAGCCATCGCGGACATGCCTGCGATTAAAGCTGCTTTAGCTTATTCACCCAATACTCGATTGGCCTCTTAATATAGGGCAAAAAAAAAGCGCTGCCGAAGCAGCGCCTTTCATTTATCAGTGGTTTGGTTTGGGGTTAAAACTGGGGTTAATGAATGCTGTCTGAATTTAAAGATTTGGTTGGGTTTCAAGTGCTGTATAGAAAGAGTCAAGATATTCTATGATATCTTTTCTAGATTTTTTGCTCATCACTTTAAAGTTATTCACGGTGTTTTCTAATTGTCCTCTTTTGGAGATCATCAAAGTCTTAGCTTGCTTCAATTCTGTTGTCAAATTATCTGAGCCTAAGAATGCTCGGTCTCTCACAGAGGTCAATTTATAATCTATATTAGGTAGTGCATAACTTGCATTTACAAATCCAGAGAAGTCAAAATCATAAGGGACTGCGATATATTTCCCTGTATTTTTCAATTTCATTACTTTCAAGTTGCGGTTCATTTTTACTGACCAATCTGTATTTCCAATCATATACTGGAACAATGCGTGCAACTGAATATTTTCAGCGTTATAAGAAGCTTCAGGATAGTTGAAACATTCATCACAGATTTTACCTTGCAATCGTTTTGATAGTTGATCCGCATCTTCAATCAAGATACCGTAACGAGTAGTTGTCTTGTTTGTATTTTGATCGCGGTAAGTTACTTCTGCCAATTGAACTCTGTAACTCTGATCAGATAATTGGTTGTACAATTTGTAAGCCAAGTATTCTCTTAATACCGCATCATCACCTTCTCTTGAGTCAAAAAAGTGAGTAACTAATTTGTAGTCATTATCTTCACTCAAACCTTTAGCGATCAATTCTTTTTTAGAGAATTTCAATTTAAGAGGAGGAAATTCACTCTTCACTCTTCTGAATCGGCCTCTTGCTCTAACTTTTACTGACCAGCTTGAGCTAGATTGCTCATCAGAGATACTAAAAGTAGCTGGCATGTATTCGTTGCTTTTCTTTTTGGCGTGCAACGCTTCGATATCCAAACTTAGTTCTACTTTTAATACTTGCTCTTGGTTAAACTGGTCGAAAACGCTAGGAGTCATGCTAACTGTTTCGGTAGTGCCAGCGAGCAGTTGACTGCTTGCTATTGAGCTGAAGAAAATTACCGTCATGACTATTCTGAAAAAGGCTTTCATCGTTGATTTATTTGTAGCGTTTATTTTTACTTACAATACAAAGATGCAGTCTTTACAGGGGGTGCGCCAGTTTTTTCGAG
>CAJXUM010000052.1 GCA_913060855.1 uncultured Lewinella sp.
TCTACACTATCCTCTTCGTCGGCAGCGTCAGATGTGTATAAGAGACAGACTTAGAGGTATTATGGGCCCCGGTTCTAATAGAGTCAATAAGTATACCTTGGGCATGGCCACTCAAGGATTAAGCAATTACCTGAAGAAGATTTATCCCGATGAGCAGATCAAAGTGGTGATTGCGCATGATAGCCGGAATAATTCTGGACTACTTGCGGGAACTACAGCGGATGTTTTTTCAGCCAACGGAATAAAAGTATACTACTTTGATGGCCTTCGCCCTACCCCTGAATTATCTTATGCCATTCGTCTACTAGGATGCCACAGTGGGGTAATGTTGACGGCGTCACACAATCCAAAAGAATACAATGGCTACAAGGCCTATGGCCGAGATGGTGGCCAATTGGTCGCTCCACACGATACCAATGTGATGGAGGAAGTACAAAATATCAACAGCATTGATGAAATCAAATTTGATGGGATAGCGTCCAATATCGAAGCGATTGGTGAGGCTGTTGATCAGCAGTACCTAGATGAATTGGTGAAGTTGTCGGTTTCCAAAGCGGCCATTCAGCGCCAAAAGGACTTGAAGATTGTCTTTTCTCCGATTCATGGAACGGGTGGTGTTTTGATACCTCGAGCCTTGGAGATGTATGGTTTTGAGAATGTAATAGAGGTAGCGGAACAAGCTGAGCCAGATGGGAATTTCCCAACCGTGGTATATCCTAATCCGGAGGAGCAAGAAGCACTGACATTAGCGCTGAAAAAAGCGAAAGAAGTGGATGCTGATCTGGTGATGGCTACGGACCCCGATGCCGATCGAGTAGGGATAGCGGTGAAAAATGATGAAGGAGACTTTGTACTCTTAAACGGAAATCAAACGGGTACCTTGCTCATTCATTATATGTTGACGGCTTGGGAGAAGGCTGGGAAATTGACGGATAAAGAGTATATCACCAAAACGATTGTTACTTCTTATCTGATTGATAAAATTGCAGCCTCTAAGAATGTAGAATGTTTTAATACGCTGACCGGCTTTAAGTATATCGGAGAGATCATGACCCGCTTGGAAGGTGAGCGACAATTTATTGCCGGTGGCGAGGAGAGTTACGGTTATTTGGTGGGAGAGCATGCCCGAGATAAGGATGCGGTGGTTTCCTGTACGATGATCGCTGAAATGACAGCATATTATAAAGACCAAGGCAGTAGCTTATATGACGGATTGATCGATTTGTACCTGGAGTACGGTATTTATAAAGAGAAATTAATTTCTATTACCAAGAAAGGTAAGAGTGGCGCAGAAGAAATCAAAGCCATGATGGATCGTTACCGAACTGCACCACCTACTTCCTTAGGAGGAGCGAAAGTGGCCACGATTAAAGATTATAAGAGTAGTGTTTCAACCGATGTGCAAACAGGCGAAACGACCAAGATTGATCTTCCTTCTTCTAATGTGCTGCAGTTCTTCACGGAAGATGGTAGTATCATTTCGGCTCGCCCATCTGGTACCGAACCCAAAATCAAATTTTATTGCAGTGTAAATGATACACTCGCCGATCGCCCTTCCTTTAAAGCGACTGAAAAAGGATTGGATGCAAAGATCGATAAGATTATGGGTGATTTAGTAGGGTAATAATCGCTATTAACGCTGATACAAAGATATCTAGTAGCTATGTTAGCCATCACTTCGCTGATGGTTAACATAGCCGTAATCCTCAACCTACGGAAAAGCTAGTTGTACCGATCTAATATTTAGCTTAGCCATTTCCCTCCAGCATCGCTTTAAACCGGGCAAAATCCTGTATTTGCCTTTTACGCATCATTCCTTTTAAAAAGGGCATCATTATTTTCATACCTAAGGTCTTACCCTTTACTTTATTAGATACGGTGAGTTCCGTTTTACCATTCTTGTGGCCCATTTGCGTATGCCCTTCCATGGTAAGCGAATCACTTTCCAGGATATAGGTGAAACTCTCATAAGGAGAAACGGCCGTCATTTCTTCATGGAATATGGCCGTCCGACCATTCTCTACAAAAGTGTATTTGGACTTAAATCCGACTTGCATGGGGGTACCGCTAATAGGTTCGAGTTTCTCTAAGCCCTGCAACCAATGTTTTACTCTGCTGGGATCAGAAATGGCCTCGTATACTTCCTTTAATGGTTTTTCAATCGATGTCTTAGTTTCGTAAGTAATCATAATCTTCTGTTTTGGTTTGTTAGCCCAATATGCTGGCTAAACAGGCATGGATGCGTGTCATTTTTGAAAATGTTACTTGAAAGTTGGTGAGTCGTGAGTCGGAAAGTCACTTCTTTACCCATTCATATATTCACTTCTCCTCCCCATTCACTTCTCCAGCCCGAAGGCGTCTGTCCCGTTAGTTGTTTAAATACTCGATTGAAAGTACCTTTGTTGCTGAAGCCTGAATCGAAGGCGATCGTCAAAATCTTATCCGTCTGCCTTTTGGGATCAATTAAGAGTTGCTTGGCTGTTTCTATGCGGTAGGTATTGATAAAATCTGCGAAGTTGGTATGTAATTCATTGTTCAGTAACTCTGATAGATGATGCACGGGTAGTTCAAGTAATTGGGCCAGGTCATTGATCTTCAATTCTTCTTGTAAGAATGGTTTTTCCTCGGCCATTAATCTCTCTAGTTTGATCTGTAAGCTTGAGGCGCTGCTAGGCGTAAGTTGTGTTTGATGTCTCCCCTTCTTTAGCCCTTCTGTAAATAGATTGGGTTGGGACAGCGCGACATAACCAATAACAAAAATCAAAAGCGCTAATAGAAGGACAACCACGTAGTCTGTCTCCACATGATACTGATTTTGGATGACTAAAATGATCGTCATTAGGCCATAAAATAGCGTAAAGGCTCCAAAAGCAATGGTGGATTGCTTGAGCCATTTTATTTTTGGAATATTTCCATTTGAGCGGAATTGCACGACAACCTCTTCTTGCTGTACAATCAATCGATAGGCTGCCACCGCGTAGAAGAGGAACTGGGCGATTTGAAGAAACATGATGATGAACTGTTCGGTGGGAATAGTCTGAAAGGTATCTATGGCTACGGCTTCTAGGAAAGCAATTTTGTACTCGGCACTTTGTAGATAAAAAGGTAACATGCTTAGGAAGACAAGTATAGCTAGGCCGAAATGTAGAAGGGTGCGCCATCCTTGTTTTACTTCTTGTCGCAGGTAGCTCCTGACATACAAATAGAACAAAGGTCCCATCACAAAAAGTAAGGGATAACTAGAAAACATCAGGTGTGGAAATGCTAGGATTAAACCGGAGATGTTTAGGGAATAATCCAAAAGATGTAACGACAAACTCAATAACAATAGGGCAAATAACCTATTCGCTTGGTGATTCCCTTTTTTAAACCACAATACAAGAGCCAAAAAGAGGCCGTGAACGGCGCTGGCAGCAATGGGGAAAAACCAAAGATTGAGCGTAGTCATCATGAGTGGTAAAATACGGGATTCAAAAAGGCTAGACAAATGAAAAGTGGCTATAACTCAGCTCAAGCATTTCTTAGTAGGCTACCGCTACCTTGAGTAAGTTTGTGAGCGTAATTCTTAGTTTTATATTTTATTTTTACGATTCATAACGTATTTTTAAGTTAAAAATGATCACTCGACTAACTATTTGCCTTATTTGTTTGAGCCAAATGCTGCTTGGACAAGCTGATTTTTTAACTACTAATTGGGTGGGACGATTAGAAATGCCTGGTCAATCCCATTTTTTGCGGGTCCAAGTCAAGGAAGGACAAACCTATTTACAGCTTCCTTATGCGGACGGAAATACCAAGTTTAAGCTCGATAATTTTCAACAAAAATCGGGAGAAATCCAGTTTTCTATAGAGCGGGGAGTGAGTACTTGGCGCTTCGCGAGTCAGGCCTTCGAGAATGGGAAGCTGAGCGGTCAAGTAATAAGTGATGGACTACAAGGGCAATTCTTTCTTCATACCCTCTTACCGATGGAATCGAAAGATTGGCAAGCCTGCTTAGGCGATTTCAAAACGGAACAGGGGTTTATCTTTAAAGTTTGGGATCGCTTTAACTCTCTTCGTGCGCATTCGCCTTTGAGTCAAGAGGTGAGTAGAATGTATCCCATTGGAGACAATTGTTTTTTTCTGGCTACTGGGGAAGTCCTGCAATTTGAGGAGAAAGGCAAGACGTTTTACCAAAAATTAAGCTGGACTTGGGAAAAACAAAGTGCCCAGGCCAAGCGAGCCGTTTTATACGAAGAGGAGAAACAAGTAGTGTACACCACAGATGCTGATACGATCGGCACTTCCCTCTTTTTACCGAAAGGCAAAGGTCCGTTTCCTGCCGTATTGATGGCGCGTGGAGCAGCTAATATGGATCGGTCTATCAATCTTACCGAAGCAGAGATATTATCCAGTTATGGAATTGCTGTATTGATCTATGATAATTATGGCACAGGAGAAAGTAAGGGAAATCCGAGGACTAAAGACTTTGGAGATAAGCAGGACCTGGTTTTAGAGCTATATCGTCATCTTCAAGCGCACGAAAAAATTAAAGCCGATCAAATTGGTTTGATGGGAGGGAGCCAGGGTGCGAGAATTGCTGCTATGGTAGCCTCCAAGATTAATGAGCTCGCCTTTTTGGTTCTTCGCGCACATCCGATGGAGACCCGCAAGGACCAACAATTATATGCCATTGGAGCCTACTTCCGTCAGCATAATGTCCAAGAAGAAAAGATCATTCAAGCACTGCACTTATGGGAGCAATATTTTGATTTGGCGCACCGGAAAGCGATTGATCATGAATATATTGCTGCAGTAGCTGAAATGCGGGCTGCTCATCCTGGCATGCTCCTGCCCGCCGCTCCTGCCAATCAGGTTCCCCGGTATGCTTGGCCAGATGATATCTATGATGCTACGAAGGATTACCTCTCTACGATTAGTTGTCCGGTCTTATCTGAACATGGCGTCAATGATGATCGTGTTCCTCCTGCCAAGAGTATCCACTTTTTGCGTGAGGGGTTAGCAAAGGCGGGAAATGAGCAACTCACGGTCCTTCTCTATCCGAATGCCAGTCATTCTTTCATGATGAACGGTTTTCGGATTGCACCCGGGCTTTTTATGAATGAGGTCAATTGGATACGAAGGCAGTTAAAACTTGTATCGAGGTAGGCTCAAGAACAACGTGCTTAGATTTTGATATTCGTTTTTACCACTACTTTTTCCCCCTTGTTTAAGATAGAGGTAGGAAGACTGAGTTGGATCGTTTCTGCTAATCGTTCTAGCAAATTGATCTTGGGCTCTCCTTTGACATGAACGAGGGAAATTTCGCGTGCTCTGGCCTGCCCTTTGATCTCTTTGATCATTTCCTCCTGTTCTACTGGGACGTTCAAAGTAGCCAGTTCAGGTAAGAAGGTGATACCGCCTCTGTGTTCAACAATTCTCCGGAGCGCATCTATGGAATTACTTTCATAACTAAGCGTATTTTCAATTTTCCGACTGGGATCGATTTGGCACATATTATTGACTTGGTCACTGAAGCAGTTGCCTTCGTTTAATAACCAAATTTGGTCTAAACTGATTTGTGATAAATCGATTTCTGCTTCTTGATAGAGTGGGTGTTCGGGTGATAATAGGATGTAGAATTTCTCATAAAAGAGACTGATATATTGCAGCTTCAGTTTGGTCGTAATAGGCGTAGCAATGATGCCCCCATTCAGTTCGCGTTCCATGATCCCTTGGATGATATCGTTGGTGACCAACTCTTTGATGGTTAGCTTGACATCAGGATACTTTTTACTGAGGGTATTGATAAATAAGGGCGTGAGGTAGGGCGATAGGGTAGGGATAATACCGATTGTCAGCGAGCCTTTGACTTCATTCTCGATCTGCATGGCAAAGTCGCGCAATTGATGTACTTCCAACAAAACACCTTGTGCTTTTTCAAGGAAGCGCGCCCCATTAGGTGTCTGCTTGACCGGTTTTGATTGCCGATCAAAAAGGATAAAGCCAATCTCTTGTTCCAGCTTGGTAATTTGCTGGCTAATAGCAGACTGGGTTATTTTTGCCCGCTTGGCCGCAGCGCTAAATGATCCCGTCTTACTGAGTAATAAGGCATATTCTAATTGTTGGATATTCATTATTAGCAAAACTAATAATAGGATTACAATTATTACAATGACTAATGATATATTTGTCATATTGAAGCAACAATTTAAGTCTTACATTGAGAATAGTGCGGCAAGTCAGGGCGGATAAGAAAGATTGGAGCAGCAAACAAATTTCAACTTTGGCATCTTATTAGAATACCAGATATTTTCCTGACGCAGTGGAGTAGTTCGCAAGGGCTACTCCTCCTTTTTTCTTTGAACAAGCTTCTACGTCTCTTTTTTAAAAACGTATACCATGGAATTTTTCAATCTGATACGACAAGGCAATTTAACTGAGATCAAGCCATTAATCGCGCAAGACAAAAGCTTGTTGACTCAAAATGATCCACGTGGATTCACACCATTAATTATGGCTACCTATAGTGAGCAAGCTGCCGTAGCAAAGTTCTTATTGGAAGCCGGGGCACCCGTAGATGCCCGAGATGGCGCAGGGAATACCGCATTAATGGGAATTTGCTTTAAAGGACACCCAGATATGGTGAAGCTTTTATTAGAACACGGAGCAGACGTCAATATCCGTAACCGTAGCGGCGCAACAGCCCTGACCTATGCGGCGACCTTTGGGCAAACCCAAGCAGCTGAGTTATTACTGGCTGCTGGTGCAGATAAGTCGATACAGGATGTGAATGGAAAGACAGCCCATGCGCATGCTAAAGAGAAAGGATTTAACGAGTTGGCCGCTCTATTGGCATAAATTAGATAAAAGGGGCGGCTGTCAAACAAAATGTGAAAGTGCAAATTTCCTTACCGCGATGACGAGTAAACCCCCCAAGTAAAAGAGACCGATTATCAATTGCCAAAGGAAGGCTTCTCCTTCCAATAAAGAGAAGAAACCTTGGTAGGGCCAATGGGTGGGAAAGATGCCAAATAATGGCGTAAAACGTTGAGGAATGAAGAAGGCAATAACGGGAATCACTACCGCTATATTGAATACCTTAATCCATACCATCCCAGCCATTCTGTTTTTTGCCAAGACGGAAATACCTAGAATATAAACCGGAACCAGTAGTCCTGCAATGAGAGAGAATACTAGATTAGGTACTACAGCAACCGGGTAGAAGGTTTGGGCTTCCAGTAAAATAAAGGTCAGCACGGTAGTGATTAAAGTCGGAATAAAGAGTCGTGCCAGAACAAATCCAATCTTGGATACCGGCAGCACACCATATATCTTAGCGACTGCCGTTTCTTTCTCCTCGATCAAAACCATGCAGTAGATAAATCCAAACATTTGGGTCAATTCAAAGGTAGCCACGATCAAGATAGGGGGCAGGTAGGGTTCCACTGAAGGGAAATTTTCCACAAGCATCGGAAGTAATACCAAGACAACAATGAAAATGATCCCAGGCATCACCAGAAAAGCGCGTAGCGAAGGCGTCCGGTAAATGAGTTTGAAATCGTTTAGGGTGAGATCTATTAATTTTTTCATAGTCTAGGCATAAACGATTTTGGAAAGAAAAGTGCGATAAACCAGCCAGTATAAAATCGGAACCCAAATGAGGGTGGTCAAATAGCCGAATACTAAAGCTTTAGTGGAAGGAGCCTCCACATAGGAATTGGCAATTAATTCAATGCTGCCCTGCACGGGAATGATTTCAATAAATGGGATATTGATCACCCCAAAGTAATTGAGCATGGGAACATTGATGCACAGCATTAAAATGGGGATCGACTTTAAGGTGAAAAGTAGAAAGTCAGTATTATAGCAAGCCAAATAAAGACCGACTAAACAGGATAAGAGACAAATGCCCCACACCCCCGCTGAAAAATGCCAGAAATTAAAGTCGGTACCGAATGCGGCATAAGCCATGGCCAAGGCACTGAGCCAGCCAATAATAGATAAAGCAATGATTCGAGAGATTAGCAACACATGAAGATTGATTGGCGAAACAAACCAAGCTGCTAATACCTGCTGATTTCGATCCAAGATAATGGATAAACCAATGAAAAAGAGACTAATGGTAGCCGGGTCATTTAGTATCATTGCCGTTAGAACCTTGTCTATGTTCGATAAGTCTCGCAAACCATAAAAAGCCAATATATAGAAGACCGTAACGGCAAAGCTGATCGAAATAATATTATTCCGATGCAGGAGTAGAAATTGCCATTTGATTTGTGCCAATAGCTGTTTCATATTTTTAGGGCTTTTCCGGTGACCTGAAGGAAGACCTCCTCTAAGGTGGCTTCTAGGGTATTGATTCTTAGTAGCGGCGCTTGATTGAGAAAAGCGAGGAATTGTGGATTTTGTCCGAGGCCTTGTAATGGAAACTCGGCACTTTGTTTATCTTCCAAATCAACCCTCACCACATCCCTTCCGTAATTATGTTTTAAGGTTGCGGGGGGCTCCGTAATCTGGAGTGCTCCATCGACAATGAAGGATACTCGATCGCAGAGTTCATCAGCGGTATACATATTATGGGTCGTGATGAATATCGTTTTGCCCTGGTTCTTCAGTTGTATGATATGCTCTCGAATCTTTTTCGCATTCATTGGGTCAAGCCCAGCGGTGGGCTCATCGAAGAATAAGATTTCGGGATTATGAAGTAGTGCGCGGATGAAATTGAGCCGCATTTTCATGCCTTTGGAATAAGCCTCCACTTTTTTATCGATATCTGCTTCTAGTCCTACCATTTCAAAGAGTTGAGGAATATCTTGGATTTGCTTTTTGGGGTAGAAAGAGGCAAATAAGGCCATGTTTTCTCGTGCGGTGAGCTTGAGGTAATGATTAGGCAATTCGAAACCAACGCCGATGCGCGCATAATATTCCTTTCCCCATTTACTAAGTGGTTTATCGTCGATCAAGACTTCTCCCTCAAAATGGTGCAGGATCTTGTACATTATCTTCTGCGTCGTACTTTTACCTGCCCCGGAAGGCCCCAGAAAGCCAAATATCTCCCCACGTTTGATGTCAAAATTCAAAGCCTTTAAGGTGGGGGCGTCGGTGCCCGGATAAGTGAAGGACAAGCCATTTACTTTTATCATACTATTGTTTGTCGAATGTGCTTTGAAGTAATAGGATGTATTCGTCAACTGCTTTCATTAAGGTCGCTCCGTTTTCATCTGCGTATACAGGAAGGCCCTTTTTTATATTTTCTTCCACCTCCAGCCCGTAGATCAATCGCATATATTCCATGATGCTAGTTGTGATCTTAAAGAGAAAGAAAGCCATACTTTTTACAGCTATGTCTTTTCTAAAGAGCCCTAGATCAACCTCATGCTGGACCCAAGCCGTTAGTGCAGCCATGATTTGATCCAACCAGGTATCGTACAACTTTTTGATGGTGGGGGAGTGGATGTGGTGAATTATTTGATGTAGAAAATTACTCATCAAAGGATGTTGCTGATCAAATTGGATACCTTCCTCATATAGCTTTCTAAAATATTGCCAAAAATCGGGAAAGTCCTCTCGCTTGACCTGCATGACATACTTCGCTTTTTGAGTACCACAGATTCCCTGTAAGTAAAGGAACAAGGCCAATTTGCTTTCGAAGTATTGATAGAAACTACCCTTGGCAATGCCCAAATCCTTTAACACGGCACTAATGGAAGCATCATCATATCGGTGGATACTGAATTCGCGCAAAAAGCGATCTACCAGCTTTTGCTGTTTGGAGGCCGGAAGATTATGGAAGGTTTCCTTGGGCATAATAAAATATAATGTGACTACCTAGTCACAAATATATAAGAAAATGACTGCCCAGTCATATTTTTGTTTTTAGCGTATGATTAGTAAGGGATATTGCTTGCCTAAATCCACGCCAAATAATCTAACTGTTGCAGGTGGAAAACACCTGCAACGGCTAGGAGTTGTCAGCGAAGTAGCATAGGGATATCTCATACACGAATCTCGTTGTTATCTGTCTTTTTCAAGGCAATTGATTTTGCCTCCCAGCGATCAAGAATCTCTTCGCAGATTTTCTTGAATTGATTTTTCATAAAGGGATAAATCAAAACATTTTGAATCCACCGATTGAACTCGAACACGAAAGTCATGACAATTTCAGTTTCTTGATCATTGGCTGAACGAATCTCCCAAGTTCCTTTTAGCGAACGGAAAGGATAGGGGTAATCAGAGGCGGCTGTATCAACGGTGAAACTGTAGGCTTTCTCTTCTTCCCATAGCGTACAAGTCTCCGTCCAGCTCTCTTCGCCATGTGAACAGGCCCGTTGCATCCCTTCTCCTGATCCGGAGATAATCTTGACTTGATCAATATTGGAAGCGACGGCGGCATAGTCTTCAAGATCCGATATAAGTGACCAGGCGATAGCTTTAGAGGTAGGTACCTTTCTCGAAAAATGAAGTTGTTTGGAATTTGTTCCCTCCTTATTGTCCAATTTGGCCAAGCCCAAGGTTTGGAAAACGGAAAACAATAAGACGAGTACTGCAATGACAGCAATAAGGCCATAGCCAATCTCTGATATCGGGAGCGGCCTGGCCAAAATGATATAGGCACTAGCGGCTACCCAAAGTATATCCTGAATAATGATCCATAAAATAGGAAGGGGGCGCTGCTTATACACTTCTAAGACAATGGTAGCGCAAAAATAAAGCAGCGCTAGGCCAATAAGAAGGAACGGTAGGTATTGCGTTGTCGCAAAGATGGCTGCCACTTGTTTGGGGAAGATGCTAAGGATAAGTCCTGTTAGTAGAGACATCACTGCATTTCCGATTAAGGCTAATTTTAATGTATTCATTTGTCAGTCGTTTTTGATGATAGGTCAAAATTAGTTGGGATTAGTGAGATAGAGTTGATATTTTGCGCCAAACTGTTTTGCATGAAAATAGCTGGCTCATACCTCCAACTGCTTTTTGATTTTGCTGCTTACCAATATATTCCGGAATCGCAGCTTAAAACCCTGCTAACTGAGCCGGGGATAGACTTGTGTGCGGCCGATTGTCTGGTTCCTATAACAGACTATCAGAAGGTAGTGCACGCTTTGGTTAGTAGGCAGAAGCAGCAAGGCCTCGGGTTAGTTTACGGTGTATTCTTAAACTTAAAAGCGCTGGGACTTATCCACCAAATTTCGCTGGAGACCACGAGTATCCAGCAAGCCTTCCGCTTGTTGGAGGATTATCTAAGGATTCATTTCCCCTTGGTATCTTTGGAAAAAGAAGAAGTCGGTCCAAGCTTGCAGGTACATTTACGATCTAAGCTTTCGGATCCGATATTCAAGGAATTTGTCCTCGACAGCACCTTCTGTTTTATTTACCGGGAATTGAGTACAATGATGAAGCCGGAGCTTATTCAGTTGGGACTACCTTATGAAGATCGTAGCCCCTTCCAAAGGCAACTCCGCCACAATATAGAGCACAGTGAGTCTCATCGTTTTTCCTTTACGATTACATCCGTAAATGACAAGATTAATCAGCGACAATTACAAGTCGTGGATGTTTTACTTCCCAAATACCTACTGCTATTAGAGAAAAAAGAGGAGCAAAGCTTTCCGACACTGGTCAAAAAGATGATGCTTAATATGAGTACACCGGCCTTGCCCAACTTGAGTCAGGTCAGTGCTCAATTTGCAATGAGTGATCGATCTTTTCAGCGAAAGCTACGAGCGAATGGTCAATCTTTTCGAACGATTGCCAATGAATTGAAGCGAAACCTAGCGCTTTACCTGCAGGCAGGAGGCAAAATGAAGGTTAAAGACATTGCCTACATATTGGGGTACTCAGAACCCAGTGCGTTTTTACATGCAGCGAGAAAGTGGAGTAGCGGCTCAATGTAGAATGATAATGGGAATCAAAATGATAATAAGAGGCGTGACTTGGGCTCCGTGCCTCCGTGTTTAATCAAAATCAAAGGCGTGACTTGAGCTCTGTGCCTCCGCGCCTCCGTGTTTAATCAAAATCAAAGGAAAACCTGACACTTATGGGAATTGCTACTTGTTTATATGCCCTAATTCTATCGCTAATTGTACTGCCACAAGCAGCGGATATTAGCACGATCAACTCTTCCAATAACCCGGCTGCAATCGTCTTGAAGCAAGATGGGCATCAGTTGCATTTTGATCCTAAGACGGGCGCACTGGCATCCTTAAATCAACGAGGATTGCAAAAGATCTTGTCTACAGCGGTATATGAATATGCAGATTTTGACATCATCACCCAGAACGATACCAGTTTACATGTCCAATATCCTGCCACTGGTTTATCCTGCCAGATTAGTTTTCCCGCCAACTTGGAAATCAAGGCTCAATTTACTAGCACCAAACCTCAAATCATTCGATGGCCAAAGGTACCGATCTCGAAGACGGACGATTATTTGATTTGGCCCAAGAATGGAGGGTATTATATCCCCTTTTCCGATTCCCTATTTGCCAGTCAT
This sequence comes from uncultured Lewinella sp., assembly GCA_913060855.1. Taxonomy (GTDB): domain Bacteria; phylum Bacteroidota; class Bacteroidia; order Chitinophagales; family Saprospiraceae; genus DT-111. Next base: position 12,473 of record CAJXUM010000052.1, read on the forward strand.
TTCCTGAAGCGATCAGTCAACACCTTGACACTCTCGCTTCCCTTCTGGGCCGTAGAAAGGAAAGACGCGACTACCTTGTACCTGATGGAGAATCCTTTTCATAATGTGGCTAAATTTCAAGCGGATGAAAAAGCAATGTATCTGATATTGGAACATCAATTCACCCCTAAGCCTGCGCTTAGCGCGCCGCATGAATTGCTGATCACCGATCTCAATAATCATTCACCCATCGCCCCGGCTCTTTACTTTCGGGAGCGATTGATCAAGCAGGATAAGTTGCGGAGCTTTCAAGAAAAAATGGAGGAGGTACCGGCTTTGGCGCAAATGATTGGCGCGCCTTGGGCGCATCTAGTAGAGGGCTTGAGCATTTCTAAGTATGATATTCGAGCGGGAAAATGGCTCGAATTTGTTCGTGCGCTTTGTAAAGATGGGCAGCAACAAAAAGGCTTTGTGGGCCAGGCCTGGGCAAAGTTACCTAAGACAAACAAAAAGGAACTCCTGGAAATGGCCGAGGCGGAGCGACTAAACAACTGTCTCTTATACACATCTCCGAGCCCACGAGACCGAGGCTGATCTC
>CAJXUM010000053.1 GCA_913060855.1 uncultured Lewinella sp.
CTACACTATCCTCTTCGTCGGCAGCGTCAGATGTGTATAAGAGACAGCAGATAAATTCTACATCAATAGCCTGGGGTGGAATATTGGCATCAATCAGTACAAAGATACATTTGACATTTTCACCATCTCGTAAATAACTCTCAATCATTTTACTGAAAATGCTGCGGTTCTTCTTAGAAGTTTGGGCATACCCATAGCCCGGAAGATCCACCAAATACCAATTTTCATTGATTTTATAAAAATTCAAATGTTGCGTCTTCCCCGGCGTATTAGAGACTCTCGCCAAGGCCTTTCGTTCGCACAACATATTGATCAGTGAAGATTTCCCTACATTAGATCGACCGATAAAAGCAAACTGGGCCAATCTGTCCTCTGGACAAGATTTTAGATTAGGAAAACTTCCAATAAATTCAGCACTCTTGATCACCATATTTTCCCGTATTTGAGCACAAACTTAAATAATTCTACAATTATTAGCTTCAAAGGAAGTAGATTACGTATAAATAGAAGGAAAAAAGTATAAGAAGTCAGAATTAATTCGTTTAGTTGAAGCAAGAATAATTACCCATTTTTTCGCTTACAAACTTCAAACCAATGAAAAAATCGATCCTTGTTGTTTTCTGTTCTTTATGCTGCCTGCTGCTTAGCGCACAAGTAAAGGTGGGACTGCGATTAGGCGTGGCCACCACTAGCCTAAATGAAGAAAACTTAAAAAACCTAAATGAACTCGACGTTTCACTAAAAGATGCCAAATATGGTGTGAATGGTGGACTCGTACTGCAAATCAACCTTGGGAACTTCATGATACAGCCAGAAGTGCTGTTCAACTCTAGTCAAGTCGATTATAACGTATCTGATGTCGGTAATGGGATTGTAGATTCGCTATTCAAGGAAAAATTCCAAAACCTAGATATCCCTGTTCTTTTAGGCTACCGTCTAGGTGGTTTTCTCCGTTTGCACGCCGGACCGGTGGGTCATGTATTGATCAATAATTCTTCAGAATTGGTAGATATACCGGGCTATAAAGAAAAATTTCAATCCTTCACCTGGGGTTGGCAAGCCGGATTTGGGCTAGATATTGGCAAATTGATGATTGATCTTCGCTACGAAGGCAATTTCAATAACTATGGTGATCATTTTGAATTCTTTGGCGATCAATATGAATTTGATCAGTCTCCAGCTCGTTTCCTCGTTTCCATCGGCTACTTCTTCTAGCCATATGATCTTCCCACTACTGGGACCATTCTTTGGTGTTTGAATCAGTGATTTGCTAGTCACTCAGAAGGTTTCTAAGCCTTGCATCAAAACCATAGGTCAAAAAATCCAGTAGTGGGAAGCCGCTAAGCACAAAAAAACCACTATTTTCACCCTTCCATACAACTTAATTTCGTTGTTGGTGCTCCTTATTTACAAACATCGGCAAAGCAATGCCCTTAACTATTCGAATGACAGAAGCGGAGCTAATTCAGGGCTGTCTGGAAAATAAGCGTTTAGCCCAGAAAGAACTGTACAACAGATACAGCGCTGCAATGTATACACTCGCCTATCGTGTGACTAATGATTTTGATTTAGCCAATGACGTATTGCAAGAAGGTTTTCTTAAAGTTTTTCGGGCACTGCCCAACTTCAGGAAAGAATCTTCGCTCGGAGCTTGGATCAAGACGATCATTATCCGAACCGCTTTGAGTAAGATCAAGCGTACCCCCAAATTCGAACCCATAGAAGATCATATACCAAGTGATTGGGTAGATTGGGGCAACCACCTGGATGTTGAATACCTTGAAAAAGCCATTCAATCACTACCAGAAGGTTATCGCTCTGTTTTTGTTCTCATTGAAGTAGAAGGTTATTCTCATAAAGAGGTAGCCGAACTCTTAAATATTTCGGTTGGAACTTCTAAGTCTCAACTTTTCTATGCTAAAAAACGGCTGCGAAAAGTAATCACTAAATTGCTAGATGTATAATTGTAGATAATGGAAAAAAACAAACATACCCTACAGGAGGCCCTGGCAAGACTTCCTCTGTATGAGTCCCCGCAGCAAAACTGGGACTGTATTGTGGCCGATTTGGACCTAGATGCGCAGGCGCCATCTTGGAAGACACAACTAAAGTCTTTACCCGCTTACGCTCCTCCTGAGGATGCCTGGGAACAAATAGCAGGTGAACTACCTACAACATCTGCCAAAAGGAGGAAGCTCTGGACAAAATTAGCTTCGGCTGCAGCTATCGCACTTTTACTAACAGTGGGATGGTGGCAAACTCAAGAGAAAGAAACCGTACAGCTGAGTTTAAGCCAGGAAATCATCTCTGATCAGGAGATACCTGAGGATTGGGACCAAGATGAAGAAAGTATAGCGGAAGTAATGCAATTAGCTGCCAATTCCCCGATGGAGAATCCCGCAGATTTTGATAGACTGAAAGAGAATTTGAATGAACTCAACCAAGCCAAAGCAGAATTGATGGCCTTAATGGAGGCTTATGGACGTGATCCTAAAGTGATCAGGGAAATAGGAGAAATCGAACGCCAACGATCTGCTGTGATTAAAAAAGTTGTAACCTTAATATGATTAGTCCTTTTCATCAAATGCAACTCAACTTCAAATACGGCCTCAGCTTTCTGCTGCTCCTATCGCTTTCGCTGAGCGTATATGGCCAACAGGCTATTCTACAAGTCGTCACTAAGAAAATCGAAAAAACCTTCGCTTATAAAGTCGGGTATGAAGTAAATATTGAAGGAGAAAAAGCTGACGTTTCTATCAAAACTTGGGATAAAAATGAAATTCTAGTTGAACTCGAACTCATTGCTAAGCACAAAGAGCAGGCAGTCGCCTTAAAGGATATAGAAGCCCTTAAGTATTTGACGCAACGGGTGAAAAACAAAATCTATCTACGCAACTATGTATCGGTAGAAGAAAATGCCCAGAAACCGAATGCAGCCTTATCCGCTCGTTATGTCATCACGCTACCCAAGGATTGTCCCGTTTATCTCAAGAATCACTTTGGTGTCGCCAATATTAGTAACCTGACCAATAGCCTTCGCATTAATAGTGAATTCAGTAAGATTGGGCTGGACAATATTGAAGGTACCGTCGATTTACAAAGTAGATTTGGAGATATCATCGGTGACTTGATTGACGGACAAGTAAGTATCAATAGTCGGCGTTCTGATATTACGCTAACCAATATCAGCGGTAGCTATGATATCACGGCTCAATACGGTGTCATACGTATCTTTGCTGAAGATCAACTGCTGAAGCTAAATTTGGATGCGACTCATTCTGATGTCTATTTCTTCAATCCTAATCCAGCTTTTTACAGCTACAACCTGGTCGCCAATCAAGGTCAAATCAACTTGCCAGAAGAATTGAACTTGAATTTGATGGAAGATCAGCCGCAAATGAAGAAATATAAATTCAAGCCGCCGCAAAGGGAGTTCTATGCGACTATTACGCTTTCGGTAACGCTAGGTGATATTCACTTGGAGAAAGCGAAGAAGGTACCTAAGCCCTAGCGCTGAAAGACTTCAGAAGTTTTCCTAGGCCATAGCCAGGCTAACTTCTGAAGTCTAAACATAGGCTGTTAGTAGAAATCCGCTCTAATCATCCTTCTCCCAACCCATCGTTCGTTTTACCGCTTTTTGCCAGCCTTTATAGAGGTTATCTCTATCTTCCACCGCCATATCTGGCGTGAAATCCTGATCCAGTTGCCAATTCTGTGTAATCTCTTCTGGAGACCAAAAACCGACGGCCAAACCTGCTAAGTAAGCCGCTCCCAAAGCAGTCGTTTCGATGATCTGTGGTCGTTCAACATTCGTTCCCAAGATATCAGATTGGAATTGCATCAGCAGGTTATTAGCTGAGGCACCACCATCTACCTTTAATGCTTTGAGCTTGATACCCGAATCTTTTTCCATTGCATCCAGGACATCTTTTGTCTGATAAGCCAAGGACTCTAGCGTGGCGCGGATCAAATGAGCTTTACTGGTACCCCGAGTCAAGCCAAAGATGGCCCCCCGAGCATACATGTCCCAATAAGGGGCTCCCAATCCAGCAAAGGCAGGAACTACATAAACGCCTTCGGTATCTTTAGTTTTTAGGGCATAATATTCAGAATCAGGCGACTCATCAATCAATTTGAGGCCGTCGCGAAGCCACTGTATGGCCGCTCCTGCAATGAAGACACTTCCCTCCAAGGCATAATATACTTTACCATTAATCCCCCAAGCAATCGTTGTCAATAAACCCGCTTTAGAAGCCACCGCTTCTTCACCGGTATTCATCAACATAAAACAACCCGTTCCGTAGGTATTCTTGGCCATACCTGATTCATGGCAAACCTGTCCAAATAAAGCCGCTTGCTGATCTCCGGCAATTCCGGCAATCGGTAAAGACTCACCAAACAATTCTGGCAAGGTTTCACCATATACTTCACTAGATTGCTTAACGGTCGGTAAAAGACTAGCCGGTACATTTAAGGCTTCCAACATTTTATCATCCCACTCCAATTTATGGATATTGAATAGCAGGGTACGGGAGGCATTCGTGTAATCGGTTACGTGAACAGCCCCACCCGTCATTTTCCAAATCAACCAGCTATCCATAGTACCAAACAATAACTCTCCCTTATCCGCTTTCTCTCTTGCTCCTGGTACGTTATCCAACAACCACTGTACTTTTGTACCCGAAAAGTAGGCATCGATCACCAAGCCTGTATTCGCGCGTACGTAATCCTCATAACCATCTGCTTTCAATTGATCACAAATACTAGCCGTTCTACGATCTTGCCAAACGATGGCATTATGAATAGGCTTACCGGTTGTTTTATCCCAAATTAAGGTTGTCTCTCGTTGATTAGTAATACCAATAGCTGCAATTTCACTCGGTGTGACCTTTTTTTCTGCCAACACTTGTTTGATGACCTGCAACTGCGTATTCCAAATCTCATCCGCATCGTGCTCCACCCAGCCTGGCTTAGGGTAAATCTGCGTAAATTCCTGCTGCGCTACGCCACAGATATTCCCTCCTTTATCAAATAGAATAGCCCGGGAGCTGGTCGTTCCCTGATCGATCGCTAAAATGTATTGTTTCATACAAAAATTTAATAGTGTTGAAGAATTGAACCGTTAATATACGGTGAGAAGTTTATTACAAAAAATGAAAAACTTTTATTCTTTCCATCTTGTTAGTATCATTGTCTTTAATTCACCGGCACCTAACCCGTTCTGGTATTTTTAAATGAAAAACTTCACTTCTCTAAGAAGGCGTATAATCAGTTAAAAACTCAATAAACAATTGATTAGTGTCCTTTTAAGTTTTGGGAAATCGCCAGAGAAGTCTAAATCGCATGCTATCGTGAAATCACATACTAAAACCTCTACAGTGACTATTAAACGCTTCCCGTTTCCGCAAATTGAGCAATTGAGTCAAAAAGACGTGGCATATGCTACGAAAAATCCGAAGCTCAGACCTTTCTATAAATATGAAGCCAATTTAGCATCTTTTGGGGAAGTCATCGCAGATAAAGCTAAAGATACTATTAATCGAGCGGTTCTAGTAGAGGCTTTAGCCGCGCAGTATGCTGATTTAGAGGTGTCTGCTGCCACCAGAGCCAATATTGAAGTCTTGGCGCAAGAAACTACCTTTACCGTCACTACAGCACATCAACCTAGCTTAGCGACCGGCCCACTCTACTATATTTACAAAATTGTTTCTGCCATACATTTAGCTAGGCTTTTAAAAGAGACCTATCCAAAGAATGATTTCGTTCCTGTGTTTGTGACGGGAGGTGAAGACCATGATTTTGAGGAAGTTAACCACCTCAATCTATTCAATAAAAAGATCGTCTGGGAAAATGAGGAGAGTGGCTCAGTCGGGATGATGAAGACGGCCAGCCTTCAAGGTGTTTTGAGTGAATTGAAAGATATTTTGGGGGATAGAGACGAGGCGCAAGCTATCTATGAGCTCCTGGAAAAGGCTTATACTGGACATGATAAATATGCATTAGCTACCGTGGATCTAGTCAATCGCCTATTCGGTGAGTATGGCTTGGTCGTATTGAGCATGAATAATGCCGCACTAAAAGCTGAGTTTGTTCCGATTATGAAAAGAGAGTTGCTGGAGCAACCTTCGCAGGACTTGATTAACAAGGCAACCGGAGAACTAGAGGCGGCTGGATTTTCTGGCCAGGCACATGCACGTGAAATCAATCTGTTTTATCTCAGGGATCAGATTCGCGAACGTATTGTCTTAGAAGAAGGCGTCTATAAGGTACTCAATACGGACTATGTATTTTCGGAGGAAGAACTCATCACTGAGCTTGAAACAAACCCACAGCATTTTAGTCCTAATGTCGTGATGCGTCCCTTATTTCAAGAACTCATCCTACCCAACCTAGCCTACATTGGTGGAGGTGGAGAGATTGCCTACTGGTTGGAAAGAAAAGAACAATTTGCTCACTTTGGGCTTAATTTCCCGATGTTGATCCGAAGAAATTCGGTGCTTTGGCTAGATGCTGGCACGAAAAAACGGATGGCCAAATTGGGACTTGCAACGGAGGATCTTTTCATCGAAACAGAAACCTTACTCAAGCGATTTATTCGCCAGAATACAGAAAATGAGTTGAGCTTAGCAGAGGAGAAAGCGCAACAGACAAAGGTATTCGATGCGATTAAATATAAAGCACAGGAAATCGATCCTACATTGGCCAAGGCCGTAGCGGCCGAGCAGGTAAAACAAATGAATGTGCTCAACCAACTCGAGGGTCGATTGATGCGAGCTGAAAAGCAAAAGCATGAAACGGCGCTCAACCAGATTCGCTCCCTCAAGGATAAACTATTCCCTGGCAATGGCTTACAAGAAAGACACGATAACTTCCTAGGATTTTATTTGAAGTATGGTCGGCAGTTCTTTGAAGTACTGCTCGAACATCTTAATCCATTAGAAGAGGGTTTTATCATTGTTGAAGAATAAGGGACTAGCTAAACGCCCTACGCTCTCCCAATAATAGGATTTTCATATTTCCTTTTGCAGTTAGGCTAGCAAAAAAGAGATACGGCGCAAAGACCAATATTCCTCCTATAGCAGCCAATACGGCCAATGCTATTCCTCCCCAGGAAAAATCATGGCGCCAAGCCAACCATAATCCTGAAAGGGAGAGGTAGGTCATAAAATCTAGATTGAATTGCCCTGACCAATTCAAGGCGGTCAAGTTTTCAATAAAAACAGAAAATAAATCCCATCCATCAGTATAGCCTACATTAATTGTATACAGTACGATACTGATGAAGAAAGCAATCATTAAGGCTCTAAAAAATGTCATTGGATCTTTTTGAATGGTTCAATATCATCACTTACCAAAGCAAAGGACTGCAAAAAGTAGGATAGATTTTAGACGGAACCGTCTAGAGCAGATACTATCCACAGCCATTGCAGGTGTTCTCCACCTGCAATACCCCACCCTATTCCCCCTCCATAAATAGATATGTTTTACAAAAGATTATTAAATAATTTTCATTTGTTTTACAAAAGTTCAACAAATAATGTAGATTTGTTTTACAAAAGTTTATCAAATGTATGAATGATCGTCTAGGTAATTTAGAAGAAATGGTTTTGATGATGGTGATACTGGTGAATAACGAGGCCTATGGTATTACCGTCCGTGAAGCCTATGTCAAACAGTACAAGCAAGAGATTTCGCTGAGCGCCATCCACACCGTATTGAGAAGACTCGAGCAAAAGGGCTTTCTGCAATCTGAGCTCGGAGGAGCTAGTACAGAAAGAGGCGGTCGGCGTAAAAGATTGTATCAAATCACGCCTTATGGATACAAGAAAGTAAGTCAAAACCAAGAGGAACGAAGCCGTATTTGGGCGCTTATTCCTAAACTTGATTTTTAATATGGAAAATCATCCGTCACCTATACCTAAGTGGGCCAATCGCTTTTTGGAATGGTATTGCCCACCCGAGCTATTAGAAGAGGTCCAAGGAGACCTCTATGAAAGCTATGAACTCCACCAACAAGAGGTAGGAACCCGAAAAGCCAATAGAAGATTTATTCTAGAGGTATTGCGTTTCTGCAATTATTCTACACTTAAAAGTCACCTACAAAACAGAAGGTCCTTCCAAATCCAAATTGATATGATCATACATAATTTGCGTTTTATCTTTCGCCGCTTAGCCAAGCAAAAACTCCACACTTCTCTACATATCGTCGGACTTTCAATGGGTTTGAGTGTTTGTTTATTGATCGGACTTTTCATCAATAATGAATTAAGTTTTGATCAATATCACAAGAAAGCGACTCAAATTTATCGGGTTAATCAAGTCTGGGAAGATAATTCCGAGAAAATGGTCGGGTATGGTACGCCAGCTCCGGTCCCTGCTGCCCTAGCCGAAGAAATTCCAGAAATAGAATCCGTTGGCATAGCCTATCCACAGTCTGAAAAGATCATAGAAGTTCCTGGCAAGGAGCGTTTCAAACAAGAGCACATTTTAATGGCCAATACAGGACTCCTACAAATGTTTGACTTCAAGGTGATCAAAGGGAATAAGGATCTAGCCTTGGAAGCTCCCTTGCAGGCTATCCTTAGCCAATCTACCGCAGAGAAATTCTTTGGAGAAGCGGAGCCGATGGGTAAGACTTTTCTGTACAAAAATGAGCATACTATTACGGTGACCGGTATCATGGAGGATCAGCCTCAAAATACCCACTTGCCAGCCAAGATACTCCTCTCCTACTTCCCTCAGGAGAGATTTATTACTCAAAATCAAGACAATTGGGGCATGACCTTCGGAGCCTCCACTTATGTACTGCTAAAAGAAGGAGTCCAAGCAGAAAGCTTACATCCGAGCATTCGCAATCTATATGATGTTCATATCAATAATGATGCAGAAGATCCAGAAGTAGCTTATGCCGAATTACAAGCCTTGGGCCAAATTCATCTTGATCCCAGTGTGGCGGGTGGCTCACGGTGGGTACAATCGATAAATCCGGTTTGGTTGTGGTTTTTTGGTGGAATAGGACTCCTGGTTCTCATCTTAGCTTGTATTAATTTCATCAATCTTTCTACAGCCCAAGCCCTTACAAGAGCCAAGGAAGTAGGCGTAAGAAAAGCTATTGGAGCAGAAAGAGGTCAATTGATCAATCAATTCTTAGGGGAAGCCTTTTTACTTATTGGGGTTTCGAGTATTGCCGCTATTTTAATGGCTTACCTGAGTGTTCCACTAGTTAACAATCTGTTAGAAAAAGGGATCGATCCCAACTATATTTACACGCCAGTCCCCATGCTGAGCTTTACCCTATTCATTCTTGCCGTGGGTTTTCTGACAGGGATTTATCCCGCCTGGTTAACGGCTCGTTTTCAGCCGGCTCTGGTCATCAAATCTAGTGCAACACACAGTGACAAGCCATCCAATTTTTTACGCAAAGCTTTGGTGGTCACTCAGTTTACCATTTCGGGCTCGCTCTTGGTTGCCTTACTGATCATGTCTCAGCAGATGAATTATTTCTACCATAAGAACCTAGGCTTTGACAAGGAAAATGTGATCACCGTCAACATGCCAGATAATAGTAAAAACAATGTCTTTAGTACTAATATCCAGCAATTACCACAAGTAGAGGCCGTTTCATTTGCCATCACAGCACCAGCAGGCCGTGGCAATTGGACTACGGTTATGCATCCCACGAGCTTGAATGATCCCAACAGAAAAGAAGTACGCATCATCTGGGCTGATGAAGTGTATGACGACATATATGGACTGAATCTGCTGGCTGGCCGTTTTACTACAAACCAGGACACTAACTATGTCACTGATGTGGCTGAGGCCGAAACGCCCAGGCCGCAAATCGTCGTAAATGAACGCCTAATCCAGGAAATGGGCTTTGGCAGCCCTGAAGAAGCTTTAGGTGAGCGCTTTCTAATTGGCTATAACAATTGGAAACCAGAGATTGTAGGGGTAATTGCTGATTTCAACATTTCATCCCTTCGTCAAGCGATAGATCCCCTTATCATCACGCCTTTCAGTCGATACCATGATCAGGCTAGTATCAAGCTAGCAGCAGGCGAAGGGCTCGCTAGCACCTTAAAGTCCATCAAGGGCAGTTGGGAGGAAAACTTCCCCAAGGATATTTATGAATTTAACTTCCTGGACAAAACACTGGAAAGGTTATACGAAACAGAAAGTCGACTTTACAGCCTATTTAAAGTATTTGCCATTCTGGCCATTCTGATTTCTTGTTTGGGGCTCTGGGGCCTTGCCACCTTTGCCGCCGTACAACGCACCAAGGAAATCGGGATCAGAAAAGTGCTGGGCGCCAGCCTTTCTCAGTTAATTGTTTTACTGTCAAAGGATTTTCTCCTGTTGGTCCTGATCGCCTTATTCTTGGCCGTTCCCATTGCCTGGTACGGGATGAATAAATGGCTGCAAAACTTTGCCTATAGTGTAGATATAGAATGGTGGATATTTGCCATTGCTGCCATTGCTGTCATTCTGATTGCTTTCTTAACGGTTAGTTTTCAATCGGTGAGGGCCGCATTGACTAATCCGGTGAAGTCGCTGCGGAGTGAATAGGAAGGGGGGCTGTTTTTTAGGTGTAAAGCTTTAAACTAGAGATGGAATCTTATTGTTGGTTGCGAGTTAATTATGTTGCGGGTTTCGAGGACGTGGCGTGTTATCGTTCCAGCCGATGTTGTGTGTTCTTCCAGCCGATGTTGTGTGTTTTACACCAACATCACTCCTTGAAAGCTTAAATCCGAGTTTGTTGTAGGTGGAAAAGACCTGCAACGGCGGTCGGAATTCCTACTCGACATCAAAAATCCAAGCCTTGCTTTGATGCTTTCTTATCAAGCACTTTTTGCTCATGTAGCGAGTAGTATTTCTCATACAACATATCCTGGTCGGTCTCGGCAAAAGGGCCCTGTCCATCGTAGTATCCTTTGCGTTGTCGTTGGCGGAGACTTTCATACAATGTTACCGCACAAGCTACTGAGATATTGAGGCTTTGTACCATGCCCATTTGTGGAATAATGAAATTGCCATCGGAATAAGAGAGAGACTCTTCCGATACCCCGTCACGCTCATTCCCAAAAAGCAGGGCGACAGATTGACTCAAGTCTAGATCATATAGGGATTTGGCATCCTCAGCCAGGTGGGTAGAAAATATGAAATCATACTTCTTCTTCACGGCAGCAAAACAATCAGCAACAGAGGTAAACAAATGGACATCCACCCATTTCTTAGCGCCCGAAGAGGCCCGCGTACCGATCGCTAACGTTTCCTCCGTGAGTTGCTCATCGGTATAGAGCACGTAGATTTCGGCTACACCAATGGCATCACAGGTTCTCATGACCGCACCGATATTATGCGGATCATGCACATTCTCCAGGATGACAGTTAAATTGAGCTGTCGCTGCGAGACCACCCGGCGAAATTTATCTTCTCGCTCGGGTGACATCGGTCTTATTCTTCGCTGCTCGGACAAATCAGTTGGCTAATTGAAATTGAAAATCCTCAAACTTCAGGATATTCACATATTTGTTCTCGAATTGTTCTACTTTTCTAAACAGGTCAGCGCCAGAGTTTCCTTGTGGAGCCACTATCCGTTCAAAATTGAAACGAGTGTGCATCATCTGCATGGGTTCATTTTCAAGGGCTAGATGAAATTTTGTTCCGTACTTTTTAATCATCCGACTGAAGTACAACATTACATCATAACCGAGATAAGCCTCACTAGTAGGTATGGCTCCAAATTTATCAAAGAAACGCTGCTTGAAACTTCTCACATCGCTAGATAGCGGGTTGATATAGGAGTTGCTACTAATATGCACATTCAACTTTTCGTAATAGTCGAACTCTAGTCGCTGAAATCGCATCCATTGCGGCATTCCGTATACCACCACCACATCTTCAGGTAATTTGGAAATATCAATCTTACGCAACAAAGCATACACAAAAGCTTCATCCCAATTCGGAACTATAAAAACCGTCGTGTCCTGCAATTCGATAAAAGGTAAGACTTCCATGTTGGCCAAATCAGCTGATTCATCACTGATGATGAATTCCTGTAAAGGAGGTGCATTGAAAAGCCCCGATCGAAGTCTGTATTCTTCTTGAAAATATTCCAAACGAGCTCGCTCAGCAGGAAGATCCTTACTAATCAACACGATTTGATCTTGTCTATAATTGGAAAGTGCATGCTCTAGTATGGCGGCCGTATGCGTTCGCAAGGATGGATTCACTTGTACATATTCCGGTGTATTAGCCACAAGTCCGGCAGCTGCACTATAAGGAGAAACCAAGACCTTTTCATTCCTCTTCGCCCATTCGGCCATGATACCAATATTGTCTCTCAAAAATGGTCCAATTATCATATTGGCATTTTTGATCTCTTGATTGGTCCGAATGAGATCACTGACTTCAAAATTACTAGCCTTAGAATCCAAGACCGCTACGTTCAAACTGATACCTTCATCCTTGAGTTTATCCATAGCCAATTGGGCACCGCCATAATAATTAATGGCTTTCATCGCACTTTCATTGATATTGGTGCTAAACTCATTAAAGCGATCCGTCAAAAAAGGCAATACTAGGGCCACATTATAGGTAGACATGAATTCAGAGCCCAAATCATCCACCCGGATCAAGTCAGACGGCTTCCCGCCTGGATTAAATGTATTATCCGCTACCGTAATAGGAGGAAAAGCTGATGTAGGTACTTCGGTCCAGCTGATCGTGTCCATATCTTGCAGGACGACATCCTTGACCTCGATATAAGTGCCGGTTTCCGGATCATAGACCCTTTTACCAGAAATCGGATCTAGTTCATCTTTGTCTTTGTCCTTGTCACCGCCTTTTGAGATCGGCTTGAATAGTTCGCATGAACTCAAAAGTAGCCCCAACAGTAAAATAGGCACAATAAGGCGACTGAGACCTAATCGACTCGCACTGCTGTTGCTTGTCGCTTGTCGCTGACCTTTTTCCTGCATTGAAGCCGGAGAGTTACTCCCATTCAATGGCTGTCTCTTATACACATCTCCGAGCCCACGA
>CAJXUM010000054.1 GCA_913060855.1 uncultured Lewinella sp.
TCTACACTATCCTCTTCGTCGGCAGCGTCAGATGTGTATAAGAGACAGTGATAATGTGATCTTTACTTATTGGATGATTTAATATTCTCTTGTTTTGTCTATGCAAATATCACTTAGTGAGGCGGCTTGAAATAGGTGTATTGTTCCTTTCAAAAGGTAGATTTTTCCTTTTTTATTTTTTGCTGGTCATTTTATTCTTCTTGAATAGGCTAGGACTTACGCCTTCATTCTTTTTGAAAAACTTAGAAAAATGGCCTGCATCTTTATAGCCTAGATCGAAAGCTATTTCTTCCGTTGTTTTATCAGCGTACAACAGTAGCCTTTTGGCTTCTAGTAGTATGCGTTGATGAATTACCATTAAGGGCGTGTTGTTTCCATACTTATGAAACAGATTGGAGAGCGTTTTAGGGGATTTAAACAATAGGTCGGCATAATCTTTTACTTGGTGTTTTTCGCGGAAATATTTTTCTACTAGTAGATTATATTGCCTTATGAGGTCCATTTGCGCATTGCTTATCTCAGGTTGAGGAAGATCCTTCTTTACAGTTCTAGTAGAGAGAATAAGTAATCTTTTTAAGAGCGACCGCAGCATCTCGCCTTGCAACTGGTCCTTTATGCTGAAATCTTCCTCGAAGAAATAGAGTAGCATAGAAAAATGTTCTTTCTCCTTTTCAGAAAGCGTAACAAGCTGTGGCTGAGCAGAGCCGAAAAAGAGAAAACCATTACATGATACTTGTTCATCGTGGGTTTGAATACAAAAGAACTCTTTATTAAACACGAATGAGATAATTCCTGTGGTCCCCAATGGGACTTCCATTATATTGAGTGGGGTACAAAAAATGACCTGATCTCTTTCTATATTCATTTGATATCCATCAACAAGTACGCTTGCCGCATTATCTCTACACCAAACTATTTTATATAAGCCTTTTTGATGAAGCAAAACTTGGGAAGGTTGGCAATTGAAATCGGTGAGGATAAAGAAATCTTCGTCTTTAATGGTAGAATATTCTAATTTCATACTGCAAATAACAATTCTTTTTGTGAAGAAGTTGAACCTGAAAAAATGCAAAGGGGGCTCCTATGATACAAATTCGTGTTTTGCAAGTTGAAGATGCGCAAGAATTCCGCAGTTTACGATTAGAGAGCTTCCGCGAAGCTCCTTTGGGGTTTAGCGAAAGTTATGAAGATGAAAAAGAACGTCCCCTCTCGGATTTTCAACAAGAGGTTACGCCCATTGGTAACCCACCAGAGTATTATGTTTTAGGTGCATTTAATCCAACAGAAGAGTTAATAGGCTTTGTAAAATTCAAAAGAGACAAGCGATCCAAAGCACGTCATAAATCGATGATACATGCCATGTACACAAAAGCAGCAGAACGCAACAAAGGTATCGGTAAGTTGCTAATGAAAGAGGTAATACAGCGGGCTCAAGCCATGGAAGGGATGGAGCAAATCCATTTATGGGTTTTACATACCGATCGGACTGCTGCGGGTTTTTACCAGAGATTGGGCTTTATTTCTCAAGGCCCATTTGTCAAAAAAGACTTGAAGGTGGGAGAGGTTTATATTGATGCAGAATACATGGTGTTGTATATGTAGCTCTCATTTACTCCTCTTTCTGCTGGATATTGTATTTTCACGGAACAGCTAATGAAACAAGACCCTTCTCTGATAATTCTGTGGCTAGGCTAAAACTGGAAGCGGTTTCTTTTACTTTCTACTGGTTTTCAAACACAAAAATTATCGGAGATTCAACAAAAACAGCATGAAAATAATTGATCTATCAAAAGCCATTCAATATACAAAAGGAGACCCTTGGTTTATGCGCGTAAAAATTAAGCATAAACCACATCGAAAGGCAAAATTATTACTTCGCTATCTCGGCCTCCCTACTCGCTTATTCCCGAAGAATTTTATTGGTTGGGCAGATGATAGTATCCAAAAAATGGGGGTTCATTCTACCACTCATATTGATGCTCCCTGGCATTATGCCCCGACTAGCGAAGGCAAACCAGCAAAGACGATTGATCAAGTTCCTTTGGATTGGTGTTATGGAGAAGGAATTGTGATTGATATGAAGCATAAACCCGATTTTGAAGCCATTACGAGCGAAGATATTAAAGCCTTTTTGGAGGAACACCAATTGAGTATCCAACCCAAAATGATTGTTCTGATAAAAACAGGTCGAGACAAGCACATGGGCACGGAGGATTTCTTCTATAAGGGTACCGGAATGAGTGCTGAGGCAACCTCCTGGCTTATCGATCAAGGCGTAAAAGTAATGGGTATCGATCAATGGGGATGGGATCTTCCTTTACCTCACCTCATTGAAAGAGCTAAGAAAGAAAACAATCCTAACCTTTTCTGGGAGGCTCATTTAGTAGGCCGCGAAAAGGAGTATTGTCATATGGAACAGCTGACAAATCTCGATGCCTTGCCCTATACCGGGTTCAAAGTGGCGGTATTTCCATTAAAAATAGTAGGTGCTTCGGCAGCACCGGCTCGGGTCGTAGCGATGATGGAAGACTAGTTAGGTGATGAGACTAGTCATATCTATCATAAGATACATAGCCCCTACTTATAGTCGACACTATCAAAAAAAACCTTGGTTTCTTCCAATAGTTTTTCGCGATTAGTCTGCGTAAACATCTTTCCTTTATTAATTACCATCCGAATGGTATGTAAGTTATTGATGTCTTTGAGTGGATTGCTTTTTGTCAGCAATAGGCTGGCTGTTTTTCCAACTGCTATCGATCCATAATTTTCTTCTATTCCAAGAAAAAGCGCCGGATTAATTGTAGCTGTTTTCAGGGCTTCAGCCGGGCTCAACCCAGCCTTAACCATCAAGGCCAATTCATTAAAGACGCCAATTCCAGGATGACAAAGGGGATTTGCTCCTACATCAGTACCTGCCAATAAAGGCACGCCAGCTTTGTGCATTTCATAGGTCATTTGGAGGTACATAGCTACTTGGTTTTGCTTTAGCTTAAGCAGCGCAGGAGCTCTATTCCTTAAATGGTCATTGACCGCTGGTGTCCAATACTTTCGTAAGTATTTAGGAAGTTGAGTGATATGGTTTTGATCTTTAGGTAATTCTTGCTCATAATAGGCATTCTTGTACCACATGCTTAAGGTCGGTGTATGCCAGGTTTTATTTTTAGCAAAAAGACGATACAGCTTTTTAGCCTTCTTGGGTGTGTATGTATCTAAAAGCAGTTGGTTGCGAAAAATATATTGATCCAAACGAGATGTAGCACTACCATAATGAAGGGTTTTATCATAAAATGCCTCTTCTTCACTAGAACACTCTGGTAATATTTCCAATAGATGTTCCTGACACCAAAGTCCAGCTTTTGAAGCCTCGGAAGGTCTCACTGTCATAGGAACATGACCGACTATGGGAAAATCAATGGTATTGGCATACTTATTCAAGGCGAAGTAAATGTCTCTTGGCAAAAGAGAATACACTTTCAGAAAATCAATGCCAGCCTCAATAAGCGAATCGACGATAAAAGGTATATGCTGTTCATCATTTATCCCAACAGATCCATCCCACATCGGGTTTGGGCCGTCTAATAAAGGGCCCGCCGCGTATATTTCGGGCCCTACCAAAGTACCTTCATCAATCCTTTTCTTCCAGCTATTAGCTAGCTCAAGGTCTCCAGCCATATCTCTGATTCCGGTCACCCCGTAAGCAACGAAGAGACTCAATAGTTTATCTTTTTCAGCCTGAGTGGGTTGCATCCGCCACACTTCTGGATCATCTGGATGGGCATGCATATCCCATAAACCTGGCAATAGATAACCTCCTTCGCCATCATAAATTGGAATTTCGTTTGCTTGTGATTTACCAGGGAGATACCTCGTTATGTTCTCGATTTCTTGCCCTTTTATATGGACATTCATGAGATGGGGACTTACACGCCCTTTCTCTACATCAACCAGGTGGATGTTTTGCAAAACTATCTGACCTGAAATTGCGTTATCATTTTGGCTATAAGAAGTAGTAGGGAGTAGAAAAAACAAGAAACAAAGTGGGAAATGATATAGATTAAGATTCATTATTGAGGATGTTTTGTAGTCCAATAATAGTGGCCTTACGTCAATAAAAGAGGCATTATCCTGCCGAAATGGTTAATTCGTTGAAGAAAGGGAAACTTAGCCCTCTTAGTATTACAAATTGCAAAACCAGAGAAATAAAAAATATTGTCTGATAAAATACATTGAAATAACTATTTTAGATGATCCTCTGATTGTTTTTGTGTTTGAACCAAACAAAAACCAATGGCTATCGGCTAGATCAATGCGCAGGTAATTTAGGATCTTCGTTTTTTAGTCACACACAAAAGTACTTGGAGAAGAATTGGATTTTTAATTTCGTAAAAAAACTCATTGTTATGAAAATGTTTCGGCTATTCTTATTTATTGTTTCGGCTAGTTTAATATTTGTCTCCTGTGGTTCCTCAAGTGGAATGGTTAAACAAGGTAATGTATATGACAAAGCCAGCCAGTCTTTGGCTGATGTACTGAGAAAGAATAGTTCCATTCAGGTTACAGGGAATGGCACTAATGCAAAGGTACTGGTTAGAGGTATTAGTTCTATCAATTTAAATACTTCACCATTGTATGTTGTTGACGGGGTGCCTATGGGGAATAGTTATTCCCAAGCAAATAGTGCCATTAATCCAAGTCAGATTGTAAATGTAAGAGTGCTAAAGAGTAAGTCAGAAACGACCTTATACGGAGAAACCGGTAGTCAGGGCGTGATCCTCATAAAAACAATTAATGGGGCTAATTAGCGCTAGAGATAAACTCGATAAATAAATTTAAAAGCAGGTATCATTCTTTGTAAGGGTACCTGCTTTTATTTTTCCTTCATCGCTAAATTTTTTCTTGTAGACATTGAAAAATTGCCGTTTGTCTATTAGTAGTTGATTGTTAAACCAAGAGTTGTTATTATGCTAAAAATCCGATAGTTATGAAGAAATTATCCTTATTTATTGTATGTTTTATAGCAGTCGCTAGCTTACTTACTGCTTCCTCTTCTTATGAAGAATTAACGAAAAATTTCAGTGTAGGGAAAGTTGAGACCCAATCTTTAAGTGTTATGACCTTTGGTCCGGAAGGAATCCTGTTTGTTGGAGATGCAAAAGGCGGGAAAGTCTTTGCTTTGGATTTGAATGATCGAGTTGAAAATACAGCTACGAAAGGGTTTGGAGTGGAGGATATTGAAGGCAAGCTAGCCAGTTTGTTAGGAACAGATGCCAAAGGCGTAATTATCCACGATCTTGCCGTGAACCCGATTTCTCAAAATATATACTTGGCTGTTTCTCGTTCTGATGCCAACAAACTAGGCTTTTGGAAAACACCAAATGATATCACGAATGCTAATATATTGCTCCGTATTAATCCTAAAGGAGACATTACGGAAGTAGATCTATCTAGTATCAATCACAATAAGGCTAATATCCCAAGTGTAATCGCCGAGGGAAAAAGCACTAACTATCGCAAAAGTGATAACCGAACAGATGCGATAACGGATCTCGCCTATGATGATGGTAAACTATATATCACGGGGTTATCCAATGAAGAGTTTGCTTCAGCTTTACGTGTTTTAGCCTTTCCTTTTGGTAAAAAAGCGGCTTATTCGACGATTGAAGTATACCATGTTGCGCATGGAGCTTATGAAACTGAAGCACCTATGCGTACGCTGCTTCCTTATCAATTGGACGGCAAAAAGTATATCCTGGGTGCTTATACTTGCACTCCTTTCGTGAGTATAGCTGTTGATGATTTATCTGCCAAAAAGCACATGAAGACTAAAACCCTGGGCGAGTTTGGGTTTGGTAATATTCCAATTGATATCATCCAATACAAAAACAAAGGGAAGGATTATATTTTGATGTCCAATAACTCCAAGGCTTTGATCCGGATTGATCCGAATGATATTCCTTCACAAGAGGCCCTGACTACACCTTTAAAAGACGGTGAGTATGCGGTAGGGATAGCGCATTCTGTACTTTCACGCGTAGGCATTACACAGATTGATAACCTTAACGAAAAGAATGTATTAGTCCTACAAAGGATGCCTAATGGACAACTGAACCTGAGATCTTATAATACCGATTGGTTATAATATGGATAGCAGGTGGGCATTTTTCTTGCTAATACTTCATTGCAGTCCAATAGTAGCAACGGCACAAAACGCTTCTCATTTTCAATTGGTAAGTGAAGAGTCTGCCCCTTATTATGGGACAATAAAGCTTACTGACTATACTACAGAAGCCGAGGAAACACCTTTCCTGGTGTTTCCTCGGCCTCCGCAAAAAGGGGACCCACCTATGCTCGGGACATTTGAATCAAACGATTCCGCTGTCTACTTTCGACCTCGTTTTCCTTTTATTCAAGGTCGGACTTATTGGATAAAACCAGCAACGATAGGCCGTGATAGCCTCATTCCGCTTAATATTCCTCAGCAAATCAAACTAGAGGCACCCCAGTTGGTCAGCATCTACCCCAGTGGCGACTCTTGGCCCGCCAATCAATTGAAGTTTTACCTGCATTTTGACCAGCCGATGGAAGTGGGCAAAGCCATGGAATATATCGAAATAGTAGATGAGGATGGAGAAAAAGTAAAAGCTCCCTTCCTGGATATGGGGCAAGAACTTTGGGATGCAAACCAAGAACAACTCACCATCTGGTTTGATCCAGGCAGAATAAAAACAGGATTGATACCTAATCGCCAATATGGCCCTCCGCTGGAAGAAGGAAAAAAGTATCAACTTAGGATTAAGCGTGGTTTTCGGTCAATTACTGGCTTAGAGATGGAAAGGGATCGTATAAAACCCTTTCAGACGAGCTCAAGTGACCGGGTGCAACCTGATCCGGCCACCTGGGAATTGGCGATTCCAAGTGCGGATACTCAAGATCCATTGGTGGTGCGATTTCCAGAACCGTTGGATTATGCCCTTTTGAAAACATCGATTTGGATAGAAGACAGACAAGGGAATAAGCTAGCGGGAACTGCAACCATAGGAGGGAATGAAGCGTCCTATTCCTGGATGCCATTATCAGCTTGGGCAACGGGAACGTACCAGCTGCACATAGCTACCGATTTGGAAGATTTAGCGGGTAATAATCTCGAAAGGATGTTTGATGCAGCACTTTCCAAAGACGCTGCAAGCTCAAAGTCGGTAGTGACTGATATTCAATTTGTGCTCAAATAGGCAAGTTCAGGTAAAGAATAAGCCTTCTCTGACAATTTTTGTGACGCAGATAGGGGTAAGTAAGTGAAAAGGCATCCTTATATCAGAGCCTCCTCTGATAAAACAACTAAGCACTTGTCTTTAGTACACTACTTGAATACTTCTAGTAGCGTTTTATCAACCATTAGAACAAGCGCTTACTTAACGGAATTTATTGGAATAAGTCTGGAATGTGGATAGGCTATTGTGCATGCTGCGCAATGGCCCGATAAGTTATTTCTAGTACATTAAAATCCGACTGTTATGTGGCGAAATTACCTAAAACTTGCCTTTCGAAATCTGAAAAAATCCAAGCTGTATTCAGCGATTAATATTTTCGGATTATCCTCAGGTTTATTGGCCTTTCTTTTCATCCTTTTGTATGTCCAGGATGAACTTAGTTATGACAATTATTCACCTTATGCTGATCGGATTTATCGTGTCGATTTTCACGGTAGGTTAGGCGATCAAGAAATTGCATCTGCACAAAATGCGGCCCCCCTCTGCCCTACACTACAAGCGGAATACCCCGAAGTCGAAGCTTTTATTCGATTCCGTGATCGGGGGAGCTATCTGGTAAAACAGGGTAACAAACATTATCGCGAAGATGACATCATTTTTGTTGACAGTACCTTCTTTAAGGTATTTGGTATTCCCCTGATTCGAGGAAATGCGGATGAAGCACTTCGGTCGCCCAATTCTATTGTTATTACACAGGCCATGGCCGATAAGTATTTTGGTATTGAAGATCCTATCGGTAAAGCACTTGTCCTAGACAATGATGCTAGCTACCAAGTGACGGGTATCATGGAAGAAACACCCCATAATACCCATTTTCACTATGATTTCGTCATGTCTTTGAATACACTCGAGGAGAGCGGGAATACACAGTGGGGAAACTTCAACTTTAATGCTTATATCCTAGTACAAAAGGGCACGGATGTCGAGGCTTTAGAAACCAAAATTCAAGAGGTTTTGGTCACTCACTTTGGTCCAGAAATCGAAAAGTATGTAGGGGTGAGTTGGGATGAATTTCTGGCAGCCGGTAATTTTGGTCGGTACGAGCTTACTCCCTTGCGCCGTATTCACCTGTATTCAGATTTGGAAGATGAGTTGGAAGCGAATAGTGATGTGGCTTACATCTGGATTTTCTCCCTCATTGGGCTGTTTATCTTATTTATTGCAGGTATCAACTTCATGAATCTCTCTACCGCTCGGGCCTCTACTCGAGCAAAGGAAGTTGGTGTCCGAAAAGTAGTAGGGGCAGCGCGTTATTCATTGATTCAGCAATTCTTGAGTGAGAGCTTACTCATTAGTTTTATATCAGGTATTATCGCCTTGCTTAGTGTATGGATATTATTACCCTATTTTAATGCGCTAGCTGGGAAAGAACTACCGATTCTACTGACGAGAACGGCCGGTTTTATTTCCTTGGCCGTTGCCATTACACTAACCCTTGGAATATTAGCAGGAGCCTATCCTGCCTTTTTCCTATCAGCCTATGGGCCAATAAAAGCACTAAAAGGACAAGTAGAAGGCCGGCAAAAGAAAAGCTTGTTGCGCAGTGGGCTGATTGTATTTCAATTCTTGATCACAACGGCGTTGATCATTGGAGCGCTAGTGGTATATCGACAGCTAGATTATGTGCAAAATAAAAAGCTAGGATTTGATAAAGAACAGGTATTGATCTTAAATGATGCCTATGCATTGAGGGATAATATCCAGCCGTTTAAGGAAAAAATGTTACAGAATCCGGCAGTAAAGAAAGTCTCAGTGACTGGTTTTCTTCCGGTTCCCTCCTATCGAAATAGTTCCTCTTATTTCAAGGGAACAAGCGCCGCTCAGGAAAATGCTATTCTATTCAATAACTGGTACGTAGATCATGACTATATTGAAACCTTTGATATGGAGATGGTAGAAGGGCGGTCCTTCTCAAGAGATTTCCCGGCCGATAGTATGGCTGTCATGATCAATGAAAAATCGGCTGAATTTTGGCTAGGAGAAGACCCGGTTGGAAAATTGATTAGCGGATATGATAATGACGACGAGTTGGTACATTATAAAATCATTGGGATCGTCAAAAACTTCCATTATGAAAGTTTACGGAATCGAATAGATCCCCTTATTTTATTTCTAGGTGAAAACAGTGGGGCAATCTCCATGCGCTTACAAACGGATGACGTAAACGGCTTTGTCAATTTTCTTAAAACCGGATGGGATGAAATGGCGCCAGGACAACCCTTTGCCTACAATTTCTTGGATGATCGCTTTGATCGAATGTACCGATCGGAGCAGAGAATTGGTCGGATCATCAGTGTGTTTACAGTTCTTGCCATTTTCATTGCTTGTATCGGCTTATTTGGTTTAGCGACTTTTGCCGCGCAACAACGGAGGAAGGAAATTGGAATACGGAAAGTCCTAGGAGCTTCGCTAAGTGGTTTGGTTGGACTCCTGACCAAAGATTTTCTGGGATTGGTTGCTATTGCGCTACTGATTGCGATCCCATTGGCGTGGTTCGGGATGTATCGTTGGCTGAGTAACTTTGCCTATAGTACAGAGCTAGAGTGGTGGATCTTCGCTGTGGCAGGTTTTGGGGCCTTGTTGCTAGCTTTTATTACGGTAAGTTTCCAGTCGTTAAAAGCAGCCTTGGCGAATCCTGTCAAAAGCCTGAGGAGTGAATAGGTCATCTGGACGATTGTAAGTCTTAACTTGGGTAGAAATGATCAAGTTTTATCCATCTACTGATAATTAATTTATTGGGAGTTGCGGGTTTATGAGTTGGTCAACTCGGAACCCGCAACTCGCAACAAAAAATCAGCACTCAACTATTGCTAATCACCCGAATAGATGTCACTTGAAATACTAGAACTGACTGATATATAGGAGTGCTAATTTTTTTTCTTCTTTTTCCCTCCTTCCAATTCCCAATCAAATAGCTCTTCGTCATCTTCCTCCCCTTCTCCTGTTTTGCCATTGGGTAGTTTTGAGCCTTGGGGTAGGCTGGCACGTGGACCTCCCTCTTCTTTGTCTTCTACAATATCGCCGCCATATTCTGGAATATCCCGCCAATCTACTGGTTCATCTACTAGTTCAATGACCGTACGGAACTCCTTTTCCAAAGCGGCCTGAATATCTCTTCGGCGCATTTCGCTGATTTCGAAGTCAGATTTCACTCGTTTTTTGGCAGAGACAATATTGTAATCTTCCAAGGTTCCTAAAATGCTGTAAAATAGATTAAACCAACCTTTTTTCTGTGCTTTTTTAGGCTTGAGGCCCGGATCATGTTTGGTGAATTTGGCAGCAATAACCTGTCCCGCATTCACTTTTATATTATAGGCGATTTCATGCTCGAACGAATGTTCACCACTAATAGTCAGGTTCAAGGCATTACTTTGAATGAACATGGCAGGGATATACAAGCGTTGATTTTTGACTTCGAGGAAGTTTTCAATATTGGTAAATTTGATATTCTTTAGGTCTTTCACCTTAACGAAAGTGGAGAAGTTCTCCAGCATTTCAAAGTTTTTAAGTGACCCATCGTGAATTCCTACTCCTGCCAAAACCCTTAGCTTCTCCGATTGGAAGTTGCCCTGATTATCCCAAAATGCATAGATCGCAATTTTAGAATCTAATGATCCATCCAGGTGTTTGGCCTGTAGGACGTCTTGTCCAAAATTTTCCCCCTGCTCAAAGAATGTTTTGATATTGATATCATTACAAGTCAATCGAGCCACTAGCCTTGGTTCTTCTTCGATATAAAAATTCCCGTCCAGTATGAAATTCCCATCCATTGCTTGTGTATTCCCTTCGATCGACATTTCACTATTGCGGAAAGTTAGTTTCCCTTCAAAGTCCGTTCCTTGGATTTTATTGAAATTATAATCCTCTATCTGAGCCTTGAAAGTCCCGTTTAAGAAATTGGTGATATGTTCTCGTTTTTGAGAACGTTCTTCTTTCAATTCTTCCACGGCCACTTCTGCGGCAGCAGCTTGGTCGGAGGTCACTGCGGTTAGGCTTAAAAGGCGATCAAAATCAATTTCCTTAGCAAATAGGTCAGCTGAAAAAGCAAGTTCTGCTTTTTTTGTATTCAAAGAATCAGCGAATAATACAGGTATCACATTGTAAGCCGCTCCTTGAAACATCATGTCACTACCCGCTCCTTCAATATTGAGATCTTCGATGGCCATGGTATTGTCCTGCAGTATAAGACGGCCTCGATCAACCATCATTTTCTCTTTGTTGATTGTCAGAAATGCATCATCAAAGGTTAACTCTCCGGTTGCTGTTACTCTATTGATACGACTGGTGCTAATCATATCCTGATAGCGGCCGTTTACTTTGATGTTTTTCAATTCAATTTCACCCCCGCCATTCGAAATTCGAAAACTCTTCAATAAACCATAGGCCATTTTTACCGGAAATACGCCGTCCATAGCAAAATCGATGCTAGGATCATCCAGGTTATCGACCTGTAGATCAAATTCGAGTAACTCCCTATTGAAGTAGCCTTTGAATTTATCGACCTTAAGTGTTGTGGAGCGATTATTATGGTATTTACCATTGTCAAAACTAGCTATAAAGGAAACATCCTTTAAGGTGCCGTCCATTTTAGGGTTGGAGATTTTTCCATCCTGTAAACGTAACTCAGCCCTGATTTCTGGATTCTTCTTTTCGCTAGACTCCCCTTTTAGCGTAGCTTCCACGACGAATTTTCCCGTACTCGTAAAATCACTAAAAGAAGCCAATTTATCTGCGGGTAACAATTGAATCATACTACCCAAGCTACTCTTCTCGCTTGTAAAATAGAGGTCGTAGAAAAGAGACTCCCCTTGGTTCTCGACTTCCCCATCTACTTTGAATACATTTGACTCTATCGCTAGAGATACATCTTCAAATTTGTACAATCCATTTTCGAGGTCAATAAATAGCCGGGCATCATAATCAATATGTTTACCTGCCAAATACCTAGACCCTTCCAATTCTACAAATCGAGTGACAATAGAAGCATCGCTTTCGAGAGAAAACTGCTGACTAGAAAACTTACCCGAAAAATCAGCTTTAATGATTTTTCCTATGACTTCCTGCTTAGCTCGCTTATCTGAAAAGATGAGTTCGATATCTTCCAATTGAGCCTCGCCCAATGAAATAGATGGCCCTACTGCAGTAGATTCTTCTTCTCCTTCCTCTCCCGCTTCAAAAATCATGTAATTGGCCTTTCCTTTTCGGTCTACGCCCACATTTAAGGCACCATCCGAAACGACTACTGATTTGACTTTGATATTTGAACTTAGCAGACTAAATAAGCCCATTTTAAAAGCTATTTTCTCGGCTTCCAATAATATACCACCTCTATTATCGGCTATTTCTACCCCTCTAAGGTTGACCGAAATATTAGGGAAGCTTGAGACAACCGTCAAGTCAAAGTCTGCTACTTTAAGTTCGGAGGTCAATTGCTTATTAACTTCGCTAATGACCGTTTTTCCAATTTTTTCTTCAAAAATACTCGCGATAATAGCAGCAGCCCCAACAAGGACAACCAGCAATATTCCACCTATAATGGCAAATCTTTTGAGGAACTTTTTCATAAATACAAGAGTTGGAAGTGAAAAGGCATATAAAGATAGCTCAATTTTCCAGTGTGATATAAAAATGAAACATAATCATTATTCATTCAGTTTCATTAGATTACAAGTATTCTATAGCTGTCTCTTATACACATCTGACGCTGCCGACGAA
>CAJXUM010000055.1 GCA_913060855.1 uncultured Lewinella sp.
ACGAGATCAGCCTCGGTCTCGTGGGCTCGGAGATGTGTATAAGAGACAGTATATACCCTTTTTCAACATTGAATTGTTGATAACTTTTATATCTGTGAATATTACGCCTAGGGTTGTCCACAAAAGATAAGCATACAAGATAAAAGCAAGAGATAAGTGCATCGTCAACTTATAAGCATTTACCAATGGTCGATTGATTAATCCACTAGCCACCATAATCCAACCAAAGGACGCTACGAGTCCAGCCATTAGGAAAACTATCCCTAAACGTTTAAATAAGGGCCTGTCTATCCATTTCTTGCGCCAAAAGAAGAACAACGGGATAATGAATACAAAACCCATTGAGCGAGCCCACAAGCGATGAAAGTACTCCCAGAAGTAAATGAACTTGAAATCTCCGATGCTCATCCCCTCATTTATCTTCTGGTATTGAGGCGTTTCTTTATATAAGTCAAACTCTGCTTGCCATTCGGCTGCATTCATAGGTGGGAATGTTCCGGTGACAATTTCCCATTTGGTAATAGATAAACCAGAACCGGTCAGTCTAGTTACTCCACCAATAACGACCTGAAAGAAAATCATTACTAAACCAATGATTAACCAAACCTTTACGGCGGAAGGATAGTTCTTATTGTCGTTGGAATCTTTATTAGGTACAAAAGCTGCTGCTGTTTCCATATCACGATACTTTAAAACATACATATTTTTGTTTACCCCTCTGAGCTTTTCTTCTGGTCCTATTATATGATAGATTTTATAAATTTTAAAAAAAAGCTCCCCATCATCAGGGGTGTTAACTTGTTGGCAAAAATGTATGTTTATTCTATGTTAATTCATTATTGCGTATTTGTAAACACTTCTCCACATCTTTTACTTTTCCATTCTAGTTTATTTTCAATGCTTTGCAAACTTATCCACATCCAGTGGAAAAGTCATCCACAGGAAAACTTTTTTGTCCACAGGTCTTAACTTTTTACTTTTTGATGTCAATAACTATACCCTAGACTCACAATTTTTGACCTCCTCAATGTTCTTCACACACAAGAGAACTTAATTTCTTAGTAAGTGTGGATAAAGTACTAGGTTTTCTACCAGCTTATGCACAACTTGTGTGGAAAGTGCTATTTTGCAAAAGACTGGTTGTTATGGCCTTATAAGAATTGAAAATTTGGGATGTTAATAAGTAGTGAAACAAGGTTCTTCATAGATTTGTTTTTAGTTTAGTTCTTCTGTTTTTAGTTTTTGTTAGTTGCAGTTAGTGGGGCAAGACTAAAGCAAATTGATTGAAAATTACTTGTTTCTTAAGTTCTCTAGTCGTTCCTTCTTTTCAAGACCGAGACATTTCTCCAAATTCAGAATAGGTTTAAAAATAAGCGTATGTGTGGGCGATTTTCTTTTGTCACCTCTAAGGAAAAAATTAAGCAGGAATTGGGCGAACAAATCGAAACGGATGTGAATCTGCGTATCAGTTTCAATATTGCTCCGACTCAACATGCTTACGTAATCACGAATGAAAAACCTGATATTCTTCAATACCTGACCTGGGGACTTATTCCTTATTGGGCTAAAGATGAACAAAACGCTAGTAAGTTAATCAATGCCCGGCAAGAAGGTATTTCATCGAAGCCTTCTTTTCGAATTCCTATTCGACAACGTCGCTGTGTGGTCATAGCGGATAGTTTTTATGAATGGAAGAAGAGAGGAGCTGACAAGGTTCCCTATCGCATCTTCCATAAAAATGGGAACTTACTCATGCTTGCTGGTATCTGGGATATCTGGTACAAAGACAATTATGCAGTGAAAAGTTTTTCCATTATCACAACTCCTCCCAATGAGGAAATGAGTAGTGTGCACAATCGAATGCCGATCATTTTAGATGGAAAAGAGAAAATGAAAGAATGGCTTTCTGCCCTTTCATTGGAAGAGACACTCAGCATGTTGAAAACGCCGGAAGATGGACTCCTCGATATGTACCCCGTATCGAACAAGGTAAATAATGTGCGTAATAATGGACCTGACCTGCATCAGAAGATGAATGACTCTCCTACCTTGTTTTAGCTATCCCTTTATGGACTTATTTAGCCTCTTGACTCCACTTTGTGTCATTCAATAGACAGGAATCAAGAAAAGATATTGATAGATATAGCCGTTAACTATTTATGATGTCCATGTACTTAATTGTTATAATCCTACTCACTAAGAATGTTAAACCATGTTAATAAGTGCCAAACGGTGTTTAATTGCTTATTGCTTGCTACATTTTTCCTTCATTGCTGCTGCTCAGCAAAGATGTTCTTTTGACGAAATACTTAAGGCGGATATCGAAGCGGAAGAGGCTTTGTCTCACCGATTAGTAACGATTGAAGATCAGTTATCGAAATGGATAGTTAATCATGAACGGATACAAGAGCGTTCGGCCTATACCATACCTATTGTCTTTCATATACTATGGAATACGACGGCTGAAAATATTTCAACTGAACAAATCCAAACTCAACTCGATATACTCAACAAGGATTATGCTGCCAAGAATACAGAGATAGAGCAGGTGCCAGGTATTTTCGCTTCTTTGGTGGCTGCGGTAGATATACAGTTCTGTTTAGCTCAAATAGCACCGGATGGTAGCGTGACAGATGGAATTACCCGTACTAGAACTTTTGTAGACAGCCTCGATATTGATAATGTATATTCTTCAGCAGCTGATGGTCAAGATGCCTGGGATCCAGCCTTATACCTAAATATATGGGTTGCTAATTTGAAAAATAACCAAGTGGGGTTTGGGAGTTACCCTGGACAAAATGCGCAAGAAGCGGATGGTGTCGTAATTGATTATTCGGTATTTGGAATCAATGACCATCCACGATTAAACTTAGGCCGAACCTTAACCCATGAAGTTGGGCATTATTTGGGATTATTTCATCCTTGGGGAGATGGGCTTTTTAATATCAATTGTAGTGGAGATGATCGGGTGAGTGATACACCCATTCAAGATAATACCTATGCTGGTCAATGCCCTGATTTAGCTGCCAACCTTCCCGAAAGCTGTGGTAGCACTGATATGTCCATGAATTTCATGAATTACACTAATGATGAATGTCTTTTCATGTTTACAAAAGGGCAGAAGCTGCGAATGTTGGCTACCCTATTAGAAATCCGATCTTCTTTATTGACTAGCAGTGGGTGTCAAAACATTGTACAACCTCAAGTTGACAAGGGAATCGTCTCTATCGGTCCCAACCCTGTCAATGGAACGCTATATATAAGTACCTTCTTGGAACAGGCTGCTACTAATATCGAGCTAACAATCTATGCCATGAATGGGAAAAACGTATATCATTTTGAAGCAACTGATCTAGCCACCTACTTTAGCCATTTAGTAGCAGTCGATAAATGGGCGAGTGGCCCTTATGTATTAGTCCTGAATATTGACCAGGAGCAGATAGTGGAAAAATTATTGGTCTATTAGAATAATAGGCATAAAAAAAGGAACCTGCGTAAACCACAAGTTCCTTTTTATATTTATCCATTATGAATAATGGTTATTCTTTTAATCGTTGTTTGATTTCGATGATTTCATATCCTTCAATAATATCGCCAACTTTAATGTCATTGAAATTCTTGATAGATATACCACATTCGATACCCGATTTAACTTCTTTAACATCTTCCTTAAAGCGTTTCAGTGAAGCAATTTCACCTTGCACCCCTTCTCTAGTAGGATAGATAACGATACCGTTTCGTACTAGACGAATACTTGTATTTCTAGCCAATTTGCCTTCTTCTACATAGCAACCTGCAACGGTACCAATCTTACTAATTTTGAATACCTCTCGCACAGCAACTTGACCAGTAATTTTTTCTTCTTTAGTAGGCTCAAGCATTCCTTCGATGGCCAACTTGATTTCTTCGATGGCTTCGTAGATAATGGAATAAGTCTTGATCTGAACTCCTTCTCGCTCTGCCAATTTTCTAGCGCCAAGAGAAGGTCTTACTTGGAAACCAACTACAATCGCATCAGAGGCCGAAGCTAATAGGATATCAGATTCAATGATTTGACCCACTGCTTTATGGATTACATTCACCTGTACCGTTTCCTGTGATAGTTTAATCAAGGAATCAGATAATGCTTCCACCGAACCATCAAAGTCACCCTTCACAATAAGGTTAAGCTCTTTGAACGTTCCTAAAGCCAAACGTCGACCGATCTCGTCCAAACTTACACGTTTCGTTGCTCGTGTGGTTTGCTCTCGAACAATCTGTGCTCGTTTAGATGCAATTTGTCGAGCTTCCTGCTCATTTTCAACGATCTTGAAACGTTCACCGGCTTGTGGTGCTCCACTCAACCCTAGTACAAGTACCGGAGCAGAAGGACCAGCAGTTTTCACCCGCTTACCTCTCTCGTTGAACATCGCTTTTACCTTACCAGAGTGCTCACCAGCTACCATTGAATCTCCAATGTTAAGTGTTCCACTTTGTACCAGTGTTTTGGTAACGTAACCACGTCCTTTATCTAAGGATGCTTCCAAAACAGTGCCGATTGCACTTCTATCAGGATTGGCTTGTAGCTCAAGCAATTCAGCTTCGAGCAATACCTTCTCTAATAGCAAGTCAATATTTAGTCCTGTTTTTGCCGATATATCTTGTGATTGGTATTGACCACCCCATTCTTCCACTAGGAAGTTCAAGGATGCCAACTCCTGTTTAATTCTTTCAGGTTGTGAACCAGGCTTATCAATCTTATTGATCGCAAAAATAATCGGAACATCAGCCGCCTGAGAGTGACTAATGGCTTCTTTCGTTTGAGGCATGATATTATCATCAGCCGCAACGATTACGATGGCAATATCCGTTACTTTGGCACCCCTTGCCCGCATCGCTGTAAAGGCTTCGTGACCCGGTGTATCCAAGAAGGTAATCGCTTTTTTCTCTTCCCCTTCTTTGCCTACTTTGACCTCATAGGCTCCAATATGCTGTGTAATACCCCCGGCTTCTCCGTCTGCCACATTGGAACTTCGGATAAAGTCAAGGAGAGAAGTTTTACCATGATCAACGTGACCCATCACGGTTACGATTGGTGATCTTGGTTTGAGATCTTCTGGATCATCTACAATTTCATCCTCTTCTTCATCTTGCTCCTCTATGCTAATGAATTCAACTTCATGGTTGAATTCTGCAGCTACTAATTCAATGACCTCAGCATCTAATCGCTGGTTGATCGATACGATCACACCTAAGCTCATACATGCCATGATAACATCTGTAGCAGGTACATCCATCAAGCTAGCCAACTCAGAAACGGAAATAAATTCCGTTAGTTGCAACTTGTCAGTTTGTAATTCTGCTTCTCTTAATTCTTGTCTTTCTCTAATTCTTTCTCTGTTATCACGACGCATTTTCTGGCGTTTTTTCTTACCACCACCAGAAATACGGGCCATTGTAGCCTTGATCTTTTCTTCTATCTCCTTTTTAGATACTTCTTTTACCTCATTTGGATTTCCTCTTCTTCCACCTGGGCCACCCGGGCCTCTTCTTCCACCTGGACCACCTGGGCCTCTTCTATTTCCGCCGCCGCCTTGTCCGCCGCCTTGTCCACCACCTCTATTCTGTCCTTGTCCACCGCCACCACCAGATGGGGAAGATACCACTTTGCGTTTTCTCTTGCGGCGTTTTGGCTGGTCGCTATCGCTTCCTGGCGTACCCGGTTTCTTATCGGAAGATCCTTCTGTTTTATTTTGTCCGCCTGCACCTTGTCCAGCAGGTCTTTTCTGACCTCCTTGCGGTCTTTGATCCTGACGAGCTTTAGGCTTCTCTTTTTCTTTTTCTTTTTTCTTCTTTTTCGGCTTTTTAAGTTTATCGGTATCAATTTTACCGAGAATCTTTAGGCCTCTGAGTTCAGGCGTTGCTGCCCGATGCATTGTCTTATCATCTGTACCTGCAGCTGGAGCATCTGTCTCAGCTGGAGCTTCAGTAGTTGTTTCAGTAGATTCTTTCATGGTAGAAGGAGCCTCTACTTTTGGAGGCTCAGGCTTGCTAGGTGTTTTTTCTTCAGAAGCTTCTTGCTTATCGGCCTCCGAGCTTTGACTAATTTCTTGAGTCGGTTCGGGTTTTTCTTCTTTGGGAGCCTCTTTTACTTCTGCGGCACCTGGAACAGGCGCAGCTTCTTTCGGGCTTTCTGCTTCTTTTTCCTCTACCTTAGGTACTTCAGCCTTTACTTCAACTACTTTTTCTTCTACAGGAGGAGGCGTTTCCTCAGCCACAGGAGTTTCTACTACAGGGGGCGTAACCTTTTCCGCTATTGGTTCTGGTTTTTCTACCTCTGTTTTAGCTTCTACTACTTTAGGCTTTTCTTCAACTATTGGTTCTGGATCGGGTGCTTTAACCTTTGGCTTCTTAGGCTTATCCAGATCTATTTTACCCAGCACTTTTAGTCCAGGGACTTTTTGGGCTGATTCTTCTTTGGGTTGTTCTTCTTTGGGTTGTTCGTTCACCACCTCTGGTTCTGGTTCCGGGACCGGAGCAGGTTCTACGACCTCTTTCGGAGGTTCCGGGGCAGGGGGAGCAACTGGTGTCGTTGTTTCGCTTTTAACCGGCGATGGTATCGGAGCTGCAGGCACCTCTGTTCTGAAAGAACCACCATGGGGTTCTTTCTTGGTCTGTGGCCGCGTGCCGATAACCAGTTGATCAGCTTTTTCTTTGATAGCTATAGACTTCTGAAATTCTTTTAGCAACTCTGAGTACATCTCATCCGTAACCTTAGCGGTAGGTTTGTTTTCGATTTCAAACCCGCTTTTGTGGAGGTGCTCAACAATAGTTGCTGTTCCCACATTAAGTTCTTTCGCTATCTTGACTAAACGTTTCGACATTAATGAATTTTCTATTTAACAAAATCAACCGAAGTTGATTAATTGACTTTGTAATTGAATTTATGCTTTATCCATTTCCGCTAGGTTTTTATGAACAAAAACGAATTGGCTGCCAATCAAGGCAATACCTATTATTAAAAAGCAGTGCAAAGATAATAGTTAAACTGCTTTGTTGATAACTCTTATTGGGATTTATAACAAGTTGCGGGATTATTATGCGAGATTTCGGCAGAAAAAAGTACATATTCTATCCAATCCGTACAAGAATAGGCAAAATTTGCCAATATCCCAATACCATAACGTATAGCAACCCACAAGAGTTCCCTCGTATCAAAAAGATTTATTATACCACAATGCTACGTTCGCAAGGTGTTTCCTTGAAGTTTGGTCTCTAATCTAGTCTTCAAATTCTGCTTCGAATATAGACAAGATGTTCTCTACAGTTTCTTCTTCAAGGTCGGTTCTTCTCAGCAACTCTTCTTTACTCAATTCTAATACACTCTTTGCCGAATCACAACCGATATTTTTCAATGCTTCAATGATCCACTTTTCGATTTCATCACCGAATTCATCTAAATCAACATCATCGATTTCGTACTGCTGTACGTTATTACGGAAGACATCGATTTCAAAACCAGTTAATTTACTCGCCAATTTGATATTAGTTCCTCCTTTACCAATGGCAAGGGATACTTGGTCTGGTTCTAAATATACCTTGGCATGAACTTTTTCTGTATCTAAATCAATCTTCGTGACTTTGGCCGGCGTAAGCGCTCTTTGAATATAAAGGCTTACGTTATTGGTGAAATTGACAATATCAATGTTCTCGTTGCGAAGTTCGCGAACGATACCATGAATACGAGATCCTTTCATTCCAACACAAGCACCTACTGGATCGATACGATCATCATAGGACTCCACTGATACCTTTGCTCGTTCACCAGGAATACGAACAATATTACGAACGGTAATCAAACCATCCTCTATTTCAGGAACTTCTTGCTCCATCAATTTTTCCAAGAAAGTATTATCCGTTCGAGATACGATAACAACGGGATTGTTATTCCGCATTTCGACCTGCTTGATCACTCCTTTGACCATGTCGCCTTTACGGAAGAAGTCTCCTTTGATCATCTCATTGCGTGGAAGCACTAATTCTGTACCTGTTGCATCATCTAAAATCAAAATCTCTCGCTTCAGAATCTGATGCACCTCACCCAATATGATATCACCCACACGCTCAGTATATTTGCGATATACTTCATCTTTCTCAAGCTCCATGATCCTAGAGATCAATGTTTGACGAGCAGCCATAATAGCTCTTCGACCAAAATCCTCTAGGTGCAATTGCTCGTAACACTCTTCTCCAATCTCATAATCCTCATCAATGGATAAGGCTTCAGATATTGAAATTTGACTTCGATCATCAGTTACCTCTCCATCAGAAACAATTTCGCGTACTCGCCAAAGTTCCAAGTCACCTTTGGTGGTGTTTACGATAACGTCAAAATTGTCATCAGAGCCGTATTTTTTTCTAATCAATGTGCGGAATACATCTTCCAGTACCCGCACCATTGTGGGACGATCTATATTTTTCCCGGCTTTGAATTCGGAGAAAGTATCTACCAGGTTCATAAATTATTATTTTTTGAATGATATTTGAACTACAGTTTTTTCTATTTCATCAAAAGGAATCACAGTCTGAATAATAGCTGTCTTTTTCCTTTTTCCTTCTTTGACTCTCACCTTTTCTTCGAGGGTAATCTCAGTATCCGTGACGGCAATGAGCAGACCCGTTTTCTTTTCTCCATCGTTCGTCTTGACTTCTACCTTTCGGCCAATATTCTTATTATACTGCCGTAGTTTTTTTAGTGGACGAGTAATGCCTGGTGAGGAAACATCAAGTGTGTATTTGGGGCCAAACCAATCCTCTTCATCTATGTACTCTTCTAAGTAACGACTTATTTTTCGACATTTTTCGAAAGTGATACCTACATCACTATCTAAGAAGACCTCCAACCTTTGGTTTGCGTGGAGCTGTAAGTCTACTAAAAAACAATCCGAAAAATCTTCTTCTTTAAACTTTTGATCTAGTAGATCAATAATTTTTTGTTCAATCACAAGTATTGCTTCTAAGGCATAAATAAAAAGAGGGAACGAGTGTTCCCTCTTTCGAGATTTGCTTGAATATTTCGCAAAGGTAATATAAAATACAACATAAGTCCAGTATTTGTTCAATTTAATATCCCTAAACCCTATGATTTATAGGCAATTGAAGGGAGTGAAGCGTGGTTTTCGGGCCATAATGATGCAAAGTAACTTGACTTTTAGTTTTTGAATTTTCAGAAAAAAATGAAAATTAATATACTCTTATTATTTGTTAAGCAGTGTTTTATGTTATTATTCACAACTTCACAACTTCACAACTTCACAACTTCACAACTTCATTAACCCGCAACCCTACCAACCTCCCCACCACTCCGCGTAAAATACCCCACAATCCCCAAAGAAGCGATAAAGTACCCCGCTAAAACAAAGGTCAAAGCCACCGAAAAAGTTTCAAGCCCAAACCATCCACTTTGCCACCAAAGAATACCTAGTCCTAATCCCACTTTTACCCCCTCAGCCCAAAGCGAATACTTCGATTTATCCATGAGTGTCGTGAAACTAAAAATGCAAACAAAAAGAAAACCACCATATAGCAAAATCTGCGTAAAGGAGTAATCGGCAATATGATTGGTGAAATGAAACATCAGGGTGATCGTGACTACCAGTTGAAACCAGGACCAGG
Source organism: uncultured Lewinella sp. (assembly GCA_913060855.1). Taxonomy (GTDB): domain Bacteria; phylum Bacteroidota; class Bacteroidia; order Chitinophagales; family Saprospiraceae; genus DT-111. The sequence continues at coordinate 9,655 of CAJXUM010000055.1, forward strand.
CCAAAAGCGGTTTAGCCAATTGCGTTTCGTATTTGTCAAAGTTATAGACATCTTCGACTGCCTTTACGGGATATTGATCAATTACATCAGCAGGACGCCAGCCCGTTGGCATAAACCAAATTCGAGCCTTATCCCACCAGTTTTTGGTGCGCCAGGCATCCATAAGCATGAGGCCCATGTGCTGCCAATTGATGATAATCGGATTCCAAGTCTTAACCGGTCTTTTTACCCCATATACAGCAGGCACGTCTTCGAGTTCCGCTTGGAAAGTACCGAATAAACGATCCCAGACGATAAAAATCTGGCCATAGTTTTTGTCCAAGTACTGCTCGTTCATAGCATGATGCACACGATGATGAGAAGGTGTTACTAAGAAATATTCCAGGAAGCTCATTTTACCAATCAAGCGAGTATGATACCAAAACTGAGCAAATAAATGCAAGGGCGCAATAATCGCAATCACATGAGTAGGTACGCCAAAAATAGCGGCCGGAATCAACAGAATATTAAAGAAGGAAAAAATGGTAGAAATCGATTGGCGAAGGGCGCAAGCCAAGTTGAATTCTTCGCTGCTATGATGAATGATATGCCGATTCCACAAGAAATTGATCGTATGATTCCATCGATGCATCCAATAGCCCGCAAAATCAAGCGCAATGAAACCAATGACGTACAACAACCAGGTTTCCTCCACCTCAAAAATAGCCAGGTACTGCACAAAGAAGGAATAGCTGACAATGACAACCGTCAAGCCCAGCACATCTTTGATGGTGTTGGTGATGCCAGAGCTTAAGCTAGAAATGGTATCGGCTCCACGATTGACCACCATTCCCCGCTGTCTAGCCACCAGGGATTCAATCAGGATGAGGATTACGAAGAAAGGGATAGCATAATTGAGAACTTGTGCATAGGCTTCCATAATCGCGAATTTTCGCTTAAGTTATGAAATTCGAATGATAGCTCCACGCCCTTGCTGGTGTTTTATCGGCCACTTTCACCTTTTCTCTATTTTACCTCCTCACCACTTGATTACAATGTCAACCAATAATTCACCTTCAAAACCAAGGCCCTACTCTTCGGTGCAAACAACTCCAACCCATAGTTGTCGGTATACACCAAGAACACATCCGACATTGGCTTGAACCGCCATTGCAAGCGACTATTAATATTGAAATTATCACCTTGCGTGTTCCATTGCAGGAAGGTCGTCCAAAAGAGGTTTCTGGAGAAGCCAATTTCGATTCTTGGGCCGAGGAGCAGGATTTGTTCCGATCCATAGGGATCAGGAAATTGGAGGTCATTGAAGTCTAGATTTACGCCAAAGTTTCCCCAGGGTTGCTGTCGATATTTCAGACTTAAATTCACATTACTTCTTGTACCGTTGTAAAAACTACCATAGCTAGTACCTATTTCGTAGCTCAATTTTTTTCGCCCGTCGGATCGAAAACTCACATTTAGACTATTAAAGTTATAGAACTTTGTGGGTAAGGGAGTGGCATCCGTAAAAGAGAAGGGGAAAAGCAAGTCGAGTACCGTATTGCTATATTCAAAGGCGAGCTCACTCCGGCCATTATAAGTCAGCGTATAAGAAACCTCTGTATTGGTTTCATTAAAAGACAGGTCGTTGTTGAGGAACAGGGAGTTCTGAAAACGCCAGGTACCATAGAGCCATTTAGTGGTTTCCTTCTTAGGAAAAATCCGATAACTAAGGGAGGTGGTTTGACTCGTATAACCCAGGCGGATAGTGGTATCTCGTGCGGCATCATAATTATTGACCCGCTGTAGGAATCCCATGTCTTGGTAGTAATTATCACCCTGGGTAGAAGCACTATATAGGGCCCCAAACTTTTTGGTCGTATAGCGAATACCCCATTTGTAAAATTGATCTTTTCCCTTCAGATAGGGCTTGAAAGATTGGCCGTACCCGCCCCAAGCTCTGATTTTTCCATCCTGAGAAAAGTAGGTGAATTCTGTTCCTACATTTCGACTATATTGACTGAAATTAACCTCGCTTCCATTCATGCTCTGCTGGTTCAAGAAATATCCCTTTACCGTTGAACGGCGGAATAGCTGCCGATGAACGGCAAAGGCGGTATAGTTTTGTTCTTGTTGAATTTCATTGGCCTTGGTCTGAATATTCATCAAGCCCACTCGAAGTTTATTGTCAATATTGCCGCTAAGTCGCATACCATATAGGATCGGAATCGTATTGCCATCTTCATCTAGTCCAATCCTTCTTGAGAAAAACGGCCGCGCTTGCCCTCTACCAAAATCCTCAAAGACATCGGCATTTTCAAGAAAGAAGGTTCGTCGTTCGGGAAGTCGGATATTGAAGCGCGTTACGTTTGTGATTTGTTCATCGATCTCTACTTGAGAAAAATCAGGGTTTACGGTCAAATCGAGATTGAGCGAGGAGGTAATGGCGACTTTGGCATCAAAGCCCACATTGGTTTTGTATTCTACGGGTGTTTTTTCTTCAAAATCTTGCGTGCTCGAAGTATTGACATAGGGTACAAAAGCAATATTGCCATTCTGTTTTTGGGGGGCTTGATCCCAGATGAGCGAGCCGGTGTAGCCTAAGTCGATAGAGCGAAATTGCAGTGGCACCTTGGACCAGGTGTGGTAGCTATTGTCGACCATATCACTTCGGATAAAGTTAACGCCCCAAGTCGTGCGATCTTCTTCATATCGTAAGGTCTTAAAAGGAATCGCCATTTCGGCCGTCCAGCCATCTTCTAGCGATTGCACTTCGCCATACCATTTATGATCCCAATTCTGGTTCATTCCACGTGGCGGCCCTCCTCTGTTTCCTGTATAGCCCGTAATCAGGGTTTCCATTTGTACCCCTGCCGGATTGATTCCAAAAACAAAGCCATTAGTTCGCTGATTAACCGGATCGAGCACGATGGCAAAACCATCTCCACTCCAAAAGTCCAAATCTCGTTTTAGTGTTTGGATAACATAATCTTCATTACTGTAACATTTGATCCCAACATATAGAAAGTTATCATCGTAGGTAAGGCGGACTTCAGTCCGACGCTCCGCCTTCCGATCATCTACCGGGAAACTCATCCAGAAATCTGTCGCCATTTCGGATTCTTGCCAGATGCTTTCATCCAAAGCCCCATCTACCTTGATGGACACAGCGCTTCTTTTTATGTGGACTTGGGATTCTTCGTCAGGAGGAGTGGCTCCAATTATTAGAGGCAGAGAGATTGCAAAAAAGCATATCAAGGAGACAAGTTGAGACTGTTTCATTCTTATTGTTTCCTGTCTCTTATACACATCTGACGCTGCCG
>CAJXUM010000056.1 GCA_913060855.1 uncultured Lewinella sp.
GTGTATAAGAGACAGGCCTTCGTTCTTCATCAGTCGCGTAGCTAATGGCTATGCTTCTTCTTCGAGCCTCGCCTGCCTTAAAAATCTTAATTTCCATACCTACACAACCTATTTCATAATAAAGTCTAGTGAAGTTAAACCTTACAAGATAAACCTAGTAAAAAAAGCATGAGACATTTTCTGATAGATACCGATACAGCCTCCGATGACGCCGTGGCATTAGTCATGGCCCTCAACTATCCTGCTGTGAAAATAGAAGCGATTACCCTGGTAGCAGGAAATGTCTCTTTGGCACAAGGGCTTCAAAACGCACTGTACACTATAGAGTTATGTGGCCAAAAAATCCCAACCTATAATGGTGCAGCCCAACCGCTATTACGTCCCCTCAAAACAGCACAGGTTGTTCATGGGCAAGATGGCATGGGGGACATTGGATTAGAATTGTCAGGCCGGCAAGCTGATAAAGGCAATGCGATCGATGTAATTATCGATACGATCAAAGCTTTTCCTTACGAACTAGAGCTCGTTACGCTGGGCCCATTGACCAATATAGCCTTAGCCCTCGCGAAAGCACCAGAAATAGCACCATTGGTCAAACAATGTACCATCATGGGAGGCATTGGAAAAGGCCATGGAAATATTACGCCCGTTTCCGAGTTTAATATTTGGGTGGATCCAGAGGCTGCCCGTATGGTATTTGATTCGGGGATGAAAATGAAGATGGTCGGTTGGGATATTTCCCGAAATCATGCCTGTATTGATGAAGCCTTAAGTGAAGAGATAAGAAACATCGGTACCCCCTTGGCTACCTTTTGTATGGATATTCAAAACGTCGTAAAGAATTTTGCGACAACCACCTCGAAATTGCCCGGCTTTGATCTCCCCGATCCCATAGCCATGGCCATCGCGCTCGATAGTAATGTAGCCACACTGACGGAGGAACTTTATGTAGAGGTGATTATTGCCGATGGCTTAACGCGTGGCCAAACGGTAGTGGATCACACCGGCGTATTACAAAAAACACCTAATATGGAAGTCGTATTTGAAGCCTCGAGAGAACAATTCTTGGCGATGCTCAAAGCGGCTGTAAAGTAGCAAAAAATGAAAAATAGCAACTTCCCAAAAGTAGAACTTCATTTGCACCTCGACTGCTCCCTTAGTTACGAAGTAGTGCAAAAATTAAAACCTTCTGTCACCCGGGAGGAATTCGAAAAAGACTATATCGCTCCTGCCCAATGCCATGACCTGGCCGACTATATCACCCGAGCTATAAAGGGAATCGAGTTGATGCAAACAGCCGAACAATTATGGGCGGTCACCCTTGACCTTTTTGATCAGCTCAAAGCCGATCAGGTGATCTATGCAGAGATCCGATTTGCCCCTCTACTACACCTTGAACAAGGCCTTTCTCCCGAAGGGGTCGTGCGAATTGTCAATGCAGCAGCTATTGAAGGGATGGAAAGGACCGGGATTAAAGCAGGGATTATTCTAGCTACACTACGTCATTACAGCGAAGCCCAGAGCATGGAAACGATCCATTTAGTAGAGCAATTTAAAGGGACGAATGTAGTGGGTTTTGATATTGCTGCGGATGAAGCTGGCTTTCCCATCGATGCTCATATCAAAGCCTTTACCTATGCTAATAAACGAGGCATACCCTGTACGGCGCATGCTGGTGAGGCCCGAGGTGCCGATAGCGTCTGGGAAACCCTCCGCCATTTTCACCCTCGTAGAATTGGACATGGCGTACGTAGTATTGAAGATGCTGCCCTCATGGAATTTCTCAAAAGTAAAGGCATCCATTTAGAAGTTTGCCCGACAAGCAATGTGCAGACTGCCATTTATGATACGATACAGGATCATAAGGTGAATGAAATCTATGAATCTGGCGTGTCAATGAGCATCAATACCGATGCTCGTACCATCTCCAATGTTACTTTAGCCCAAGAATATAAGACACTAAGTACGGTGTTTGGTTGGGAAAAAGCCCACTTTCTTCGCTGCAACTTAGAGGCTATTAAGCATGCTTTTGCCAGCGATGAGGTGAAGGAAGAGATTCGGCAAAAGCTGCTGCAGGGTTTTGAAGAGGGAGAATAGCTACCTCCAAATAAACTCTAATAGTCATTCCCAAAAAAAACAGGCGGTAGAGCATGAACTACTGGATCCATTTTTCTTCTATCCCATAGAAAGTAAAAGCCCGATTGATCCCTATATTTCTTCGTCATAAATCAAGTAGGAGACTTCCCCGAATGCTCTTCTAATCGATCAAAGTTTATAAACTCTAATAACTTCTCAAGCTATTAGATGAGAATTGACAGGAAACGCTAAAGTGAAGAAAATTCCTGTTGCAGGATCCATGAAATTTGATAAACTGCGGCTAATCCAATCCACTAGTACCGTCAAAAAAGCCTCTTTGGAACTAGCATGTAAAGTACCTTTCATCGTTTTTCAGACACAGATATAGACACTGCAATACACATTTGTATATATGGGATTGAAGACATTGTCAATATCAAATACATGAGTTGAGATGGGCATATGTAAAGACTTAGTCGACAAGTATGTTTGAGCGGTTGTAAATACCAACGATATAATTTTACTTCATATTAATGCTTCCTTTCGCTCTTGTCTTCACGAAGTCAGTTTTCAATTTTATACTAAATAAATGGCTAAATAGCCCTATTGCCGAAAAAAATATAAATATATTTGAACTTTTCAATATAATATTAGTTAGACACTTGTTCTTCGCCAAATGAAAGCTGTGTTGATAGTTTGTGTACTATAAATATCATATTCCTTCATGGCTAATTGTCCTCAAAGTAAATCCTGCGCTAACGACACCCGTAGGCCAAATTACTCTTGGCTCCCGGCCATTGTTGTAGCCATCTTACCCAAATGCCACTTCTGCATTATGGCATACTCTGGTGCTATGGCCATGTGCAGTGGCGAAATGCTTTACCCGAATGCGGGTTCAACCGCTTCTTATTTGACTATTGGTATAGCGTTTTTGGTTCTCTTAAGCATGTTTCTAAATTATAAAGGAAGAAAAACCAAAGTGGCGCTTGCGATTGCTACTCTTGGTGTTTTTATGCTACTACTAGGTCAGGTTTACTTTATCTCGATGGTGAATTATTACCTGGGGGTAATATTGTTGTTTTTTGGGATCTGGTACAATGGTAGCTTTTTTCATTTCTATCGTAAATATGGCAGAGCTTTTATAAAATACTTAACCACTTAATAATATGATTGCGGAAAACTTTAAATACGCTGCTCCGAGTAGCTTGCAGGAAGCTTACGAGCTTCTGCATGAATATGGAGACGATGCTAAGATATTAGCAGGCGGGCACAGTTTGGTGCCAATGATGAAACTGCGATTTGCTTCGCCTACTCATCTGGTAGATATTAATAATATCCCTGGGTTGGCGTACATAACAGAAGAAGATGGATACTTGAAAATTGGCGCCATGACTCGGGAACACGAGCTGGAAGAATCGTCAATTATTACTAATAAGTACCATGTATTTACTGATGCCAGTAAACTAATTGCCGATCCTCAGGTACGAAATTTTGGTACCATTGGAGGTAATATTGCACATGGCGATGCAGCTAATGATCATCCTGCTGTGATGCTTGCCCTTAAGGCAGAGGTGCAAATCAGTGGCCAGGATGGTGATCGTATGGTATCTATCAATGACTTTTTCCATGGATTCTATATGACTGCTGTACAACATGGTGAAATACTAACAGAAATACGGATCCCGGTACCCCGTAATAAGTTTGGATCCGCTTATCATAAAGAAGAACGTAAAGTAGGTGATTATGCGACTGCTGGTGTTGCTGTGGCGATTGAAATAGATGACAATGGCGTATGCACCAATGCAGGTATTGGGCTTACAAACGTGAATCCACTGCCGATGAAAGTCGAACGATCAGAGGCTGTACTGATTGGAAGTCGCCTTACGACTGAAGACATTGCTACTGCGGCCAAATATGCAGCTGAGGATTGCAGCCCATCTGAAGATTTGCGTGGCGATGAAGACTATAAACGTCACTTGGTTAAGGTAATTACTAAAAGAATGTTGAACAAAGCGATCCAACGCGCAAAAAGCTAAACTTCATGACAAAGACTATAACACTTAAAGTAAACGGAACGGAACATACCGTAGAAGTAGAACCAAGAACACTGTTGGTTCACCTAATCCGTGAAAATATCTCTATGACGGGTACGCATATTGGTTGCGACACCTCAAGTTGTGGAGCTTGCACCATTTTGATAAATGGAAAATCGGCCAAATCGTGTACTATACTCGCGGTACAGGCTGATGGGAAAGAAATCGCTACTGTGGAGGGATTAGCTACCGCCGAAGGTTTGCACCCTATACAGGAAGGTTTTCACCTGAATCATGCGCTGCACTGTGGATTTTGCACGCCTGGCATGATGATGCGTGCTGTTGAAATGCTAGAGAAAAACCCTAACCCTACCGAAGAAGAAATCCGTTGGGGTATTTCGGGCAATCTCTGCCGCTGCACCGGCTATAATAATATCGTTAAAGCCATCCAGTGGACCTCTGCCAAGATGCAGGGGAAGGAATTGCCTTCTACTGAGCCAGAATTCGTTTAGTATTCCATCACTTTTTAATTAGAATTTTATCATGATAAAATGTAAAACATCGAAAGAAATTGGTGGAATGGGGCATTCCAAAAAGCGGAAAGAAGATGCTCGTTTCATCCAAGGCAAGGGCAATTATGTGGATGATGTCAAGTTGCCCGGTATGCTATACATGGATATTGTTCGAAGTCCGTATGCATATGCCAAGATCAAAAACATAGATGCTTCTAAGGCACTTGAGATAGAGGGTGTAGTAGCCGTTGTTACGGGTAAAGACCTGGAAAAGTATGGCTTACATTGGATGCCAACTTTGATGTCTGATACCCAGATGGTACTGCCCACGGATACCGTCATGTATCAGGCGCAAGAAGTTTGTGCCGTTATTGCTACTTCGCGCTACTTAGCTCGTGATGGTAAAGAGGCCGTTAGAGTTGATTATGAACCGATGAAACCCTTAATGGATCCCTTTGATTCCATGGATCCAGATAGTCCGGTATTGCGTTCGGACAAAGAGGGCAAAACCGATAACCATATCTGGCATTGGGAAGTAGGTGATAAGGACAAAACAGATAGTATCTTCAGAAATGCAGATGTTACCGTCAAACAGCAAATGCATATTCCGCGGATCCATGTCGCATCTATCGAAACCTGTGGTTGTGTAGCTTCTTACAATAAGGTGGAGAATCACCTGACGATGTATATGACGACTCAGGCACCGCACGCTATTCGTACCGTGATTGCATTGGTGGCCGGGCATGTTGGCCTGACAGAAGAAAAAATCCGAGTCATCTCTCCTGACATTGGAGGTGGATTTGGAGGCAAAGTACCCGTATATCCAGGTTATGTAATTGCTATCGCTGTCTCTTTCCTAACAGGTGCGCCTATCAAATGGATCGAAGATCGGAGCGAAAACCTACAAGCTGATTCTTTTGCTCGTGATTATCATATAACGGCTGAAATGGCTGGAACCAAAGAAGGTAAAATTTTGGCTACTCGCTTTAAGGTTTTAGCTGATCATGGCTATACAGATGCTTCTGCCAACCCTTCCAAGTTTCCTACTGGCCTATTTTCAATTGGAACGGGGTCGTACGATTACGGGGCTTCTCATATGGAAGCAGATGCAGTATATACCAATAAACCACCCGGCGGTGTAGCCTACCGTTGTTCGTTCCGGGTAACGGAAGCCGTACACGCTATTGAGCGGATGACCGATGTGTTTGCGAACAAAGTAGGCAAAGATCCTGCACAGTTGAGGATGGAGAACTTTATCAAAAAAGAAGATTTCCCTTGGGCTTCCCCTACAGGTTGGTTATATGATAGTGGTGATTACCATGCGGGCTTAAAGATGGCGATGGATGCCCTGAATTACGATCAGCTGCGCATAGAACAAGCGGAGTTGCGTAAAGAAGGCAAACTCATGGGGATTGGCATTTCTACTTTCACAGAAGTTGTAGGAGCTGGACCATCTAAAGATTTTGATATCCTTGGTATTAAAATGTTTGATAGTGCTGAAATCCGAGTACACCCTACTGGTAAAGCGATTGCACGCTTCGGCACTAAATCGCAAGGGCAAGGACACGAAACAACTTACGCTCAAATCATTGCCGAAGAGTTGGGTATCCCAATGGAAAATATTCAAATAGAAGAAGGAGACACCGACACTGCTCCTTATGGTTTGGGAACCTATGCCAGTAGAAGTACACCAACCGCTGGTGCTGCCGCTGCTATGGCTGCTCGTAAATTGCGGGATAAGGCTAAGAAAATTGCTGCTTATCTGATGGAAGTTAGTGAAGCTGATCTGGAATGGGAACCTGGTAAATTCTATGTCAAAGGTGCGCCGGAAAAGGTCAAAACTATTCAGGAGATCATTTTTGCAGCTTATACCAACCATCCTCCAGGAATGGAAGGCGGTTTTGAAGCCACACATTACTATGATCCACCGAACCTGACTTTCCCATCCGGGGCTTATATCTGTGTAGTTGACATTGACCCAGAAACTTGTCATATCAAAATACGTCGCTTTGTTGCGATTGACGATTGTGGGAATATTATTAATCCGATGATTGTACAAGGACAAGTACACGGTGGACTTACTCAGGGTTTAGCTCCTGCGATGTACGAAGAGCTCATCTATGATAAGGCTGGAAATATCCTCAATGGTACCTTAATGGATTACCTGGTGCCCACTGCGGTAGAATCACCGCACTGGGAAACTGGACATACCGTAACTCCTGCACCTCATCATCCTATTGGAGCGAAAGGAGTTGGAGAGTCGCCAACTGTAGGTGCACCACCAGCTATTGTTAACGCTATCGTAGATGCTGTGAAGCATTTGGGAATAGAACATCTTGAAATTCCAGTTACCCCCTTCAAGTTATACAAAGAACTGAAGAAGGTGGGCTACTTTGAGGAATAATCGAATATAGCAGTTGGGAGTTTACAGTTCCCAACTGCTGCTGTAATTTGTAGGCATAACGTAAAATTCAATATTCAGAATGAATACATTAATCGAAAAAAAATTCGATATAAATGCACCGATTGATTTGGTGTGGAAAAGCTTGGCTAACCCAGAGGAAATAGTAGGTTGCGTTCCGGGTGCTTCCATTACTGAAAAAATTGATGATCGAAATTATAAGGGGGCAGTAGTCACTAAGTTTGGTCCAATTAAGGCGGCTTACGCTGGTGATATTGAAATTGTAGAACTGGATGAGGCCAACAAAAAAATGGTGCTCAAGGGGCGAGGCTTGGATAGTAAAGGAAAAGGTAGTGCCGATATGATTATGAATGGCACCCTGACAGAAAGCGATGGAACCACCCATGTCACGTTTAGTATGGATATTACCATCGTAGGGATGCTTGCTCAGTTTGGCTCACGCCTTATCAATGACGTTTCTGATCAGTTGCTCAATCAGTTTGTGAAAAACTTTCAGGCACAGCTGACTACTGCAGACGCTAGTCCTGCTGCTGAAGGAGCCAAATTAGCAACTACACCTGGTGCTCCCGCAGATGCTTCATCGTCGACAGCTGAGGAAACTAGAACTAACCCTGCCCCTACCGCGGAAAAAGCTACAACACCGCCACCCAAAGAGGATGACAACGCACTCGATGCCGGCAGCTTGGCTGGGACTGTTCTGAAAAGTTTATTCAACACTTTAATCGATTTTATTCGTTCCTTATTGGGTGGGAAAAAAGCTAAATAATTCTCAGTAATGACCAAAGGACCTAAAGAACTGATTCCGATACTGGACGAACTGGGTTTTGTGGTAGAAGAAGAGTTGGCAACAGTTCTTTATCTCTTATTAGAACTGGAAAAACCGCTTCTATTAGAAGGTAATCCTGGGGTAGGAAAAACCCAAATAGCCTATATCCTATCCAAGTATCTGGGGTATGACCTTATCCGTTTACAATGCTATGAAGGCCTGGATGTTAATAACGCCATCTATGAATGGAATTATCAGAAGCAACTACTGGCTATAAAGATTCACGAGCAAAGTGATATCTCTGAAAAGGAGAAAGAGGCAATGATTTTTGGTGAAGAATACTTGCTAAAACGTCCATTGTTACAAGCTATTAGTACTGATCGAAAAATGGTGCTATTGATCGATGAAATCGACCGAGCTGATGAGGAATTTGAAGCTTTTTTATTAGAGTTGTTATCAGATTTCCAAATCAGTATACCTGAACTAGGGACTGTTCGGGCAAAGCATAAGCCGATAGTCATTCTTACTTCTAATCGTACCAGAGAATTGAGTGATGCACTCAAACGTCGATGCCTTTACCATTGGGTGAACTATCCCAGTATGGAAAAAGAATTGAAAATCATACATAAGCACATACCTGATATTGAAAGCCAACTAGCTACTCAAATTGCCGAATATGTACAACGTATACGTAATTTAAAGCTCGATAAATCACCAGGTATTGCAGAAACAATCGATTGGGCCAGGGGAATAGCTGTCTTAGCAGAGAATGATGATAATGCTATTTATAATAGTTTATCTTGTCTGTTGAAATCGGACCATGATATCAAACTGGTAAGCCAGGAATTATTCTAGAATAGTAAGAGACTGTTTTGAAATGTGTGCTGAGAATTATTAGGATGTATTTTTTCATTAGGCAAAGCTCTTTTTGAGGTGAATAGCCTTAGCTATTGACCGATAAAAAGCTGAAGAATCATGAGAAAGGACGCCTAAGAAAATTAGTGACATGTTTCAAAACAGTCTCTAAAGCAATTGGCATTTATTTTTTGCGCAATATTAATTATTAAAACCACTACAGATGTCACTTAATAAAGAAATCAAAGAACTGGATGCAGAACGACTGGCGGAGGGCGAAAAAAGCCGTGCACACTACAATGCCCTTAACTTACCGGGAGACCGCGTAATGACGGCTGATGCAGAAGCTGCCCGTAAGCGAATAGAGGCTATGCGTAAAGAACGCGAAGCGGCACAACAGGAGAATCCGATTAAGTAAACAGATTCCACTACAGCATTTGGACCATTACACAGACTATCCCTCTTTTAGCGAAGCGCTGATCGGTTTTAGCCAGGAAGCCCGAAAGTTAGGTTTTCAGGTTGGACTTCAGGCTAGCCGTGATACGGTATTGACGGCACTACATGGATTATGGTTGGATCGAGATTTGTTTGAGTATGCTTTAGCTGCATTGTACTGCCATACCGAAGAAGAACGTATACCTTTTGGTCAGTTATACAAGCGGTTTTGGCGAAAGCAAGGGAGTCGATTAACAGACAAACGCGATTATAAGAACCAAAAGAAGATTCACAAGGCAGCTCAAAGTGTAGCAGTGATGTTGGGCACTGGCAAGTCTGAGTTAGATGGCGAGACAGAAGAAACCAAAAACACTTCTGGAGCTAATGCTAAGGAAACGGCTAAAAAAACAGACTTTAGCCTATTAACTCAACAGCAAAGCCAGCTTTTAGATGAAATCTCAGCAAAGCTGATACGAGAAATGAGTTTGCGGATTAAACGCAAAAATAAAAAAGCCAAAAAGGGAGCCATTGACCTGGCGGGTTCTATCCGCAACAATTTACAGAATGGCGGTACGATCATCCATTTAAAACATGTTCGTCCCAAACGCGAAAAATATCGCTTACTAGTCCTGTTGGATGTGAGTGGTTCTATGGATAAATATTCCTTTTATCTCCTTAAGTTTCTATGGTCATTGCGACATCATTTCAAGCATATTGAAGCCTTCACTTTTAGTACTAAACTGATGCGTATTACGGATTATCTGGCAGATAAGGATATGTCTTTGTCTTTGGGGATGGTATCGCAAAACGCCACTCACTGGTCGAGTGGCACCAAAATAGGAGATTGTTTACAGGATTTTAATGACAATTATTCTAAGCGTTATCTCAACGGAAATACGATGACGATTGTTCTTAGTGATGGGTTAGATACCGGAGAGCCAGAAGTGTTAGAGGCCGCCATTCATCAGATAAAGCTAAGAAGTAAGAAACTGGTATGGCTTAATCCACTCAAAGGCATGACTGGTTATGAACCGATTCAGCAGGGAATGCAAGCCGCATTACCCGCTCTTAATCACTTCGGGGCAGCTCATAATTTTGCCAGCCTGATGGAATTAGAAAACATACTTACCCATGCATAAATCTTTCCTCGATAAAGCAGCTCAGCTTAGTGCAAGCAATGAATCTTTTGCTACCGCTTATATTGTTCGTCGAAAGGTGCCCTCATCGGGCAAACCGGGGGACAAAGCTATTATTACTCCAGATGGGCAAATTCATGGCTGGATTGGTGGGGGCTGTACCCGAGGAATTGTATTGAAGGAAGCCTTGCTTGCGATGAGTGACCGGAAAGCCCGTTTTGTACTCATTAGCCCATCAGCGAAAAAAACAACGGTTGAGAATACGAAAATTTACAACATGACTTGCCAGAGTGGAGGCGAAGTAGAGGTTTATATCGAGCCTGTTCTACCCAAACCACAATTGCTCATTTTTGGCAGTTCACACATCGCAATGGCTTTGGCTAAAATAGGCAAGGCTATGGAATATCAGGTGCAGGTGGTCATGTCTTCGGTAGATAAAACGCTGTTCCCGATGGTGGATACGGTATATGCTTTAGCTGATTTTGATCCTTCTAAATTAGCCATCTCTCCCTATGTAATTGTATGTACCCAAGGCGAAGGGGATGCGGATGCGATGGAAAAGGCTTTATCGCTGGAAGCAAACTATTTATCCTTTGTAGCCAGCCGTAAGAAAGCAAATGGCACCTATGCCGAATTGCGCTTAAATGGCGTAACCTTTGATCAACTTAAAACGATCAAGACACCTGCTGGTTTGGATATCGGAGCCAAAACGCCCGAAGAAGTGGCCATCAGCATATTAGCAGAAATTATTCAGGATTTTAGAAAGCCTGAGCAGAAGAAAGAAGCAATGGCTAACAATGATTCTGCTCCCCCACAGATTAATCTCCTCAATGAAGATTATTATATCAATCCAGTTTGTAATATACCCGTACTAAAGGCATCTGCCAAACATGTATTAGAGCATGAAGGGGAGAAAGTCTATTTCTGCTGCGATGGCTGTAAAGTAAGTTTTGAGGCTACGCCAGATAAATATATGGCTGCTAAACAGTAAGTATCAATACGGTTGCTAAATAACGATTAAGACCTACATCGTTGTGGGAATGTTTCCCCGTTCGTGGGACCTTCCTTGTAACTCATAAAATCACTGGATTTACTCCAACTAATAGCTACTACTTCTGATGGGCGTTTAGTTTATATCCGAACCGATGAGTCTAAGATCAGCGTCTATCCCATACCTAAGTTTAGCTGAATTTTAGAAGGACTGATGGAGAAAGACAACGCATAGGTCTATTTTTCATTGGTGCCCCATTCCTAAGCAAGTACTTTTGTGTATTTTGTCCTAACTTGTAGAAGGTTTAATCCTCATTCTTCAAGTAAATTTATACTCCTTAAGTTTATCATTGATCATGGAAATCAAAGCATTAAAAAATAAACCTGATTTCACACAGGACAAAAAAAAAGCGGATAAATATGCCGGATTTGGAAAACTCCTCACCACATTGAGAGAAAGGGATGTGCCTGAATCTATCGTGTCTGATATTAATGCAGAAATAGACACACTCAATCGTTTCTCCGGCTCGAATAAAGATTTTTCAAAGCAATTGAGAAAGTCGAAATCAGCTATACTCAAGGTAGTAGAAAAAGAATTGAATTGGGTCGCTCAAAACCATTACCAACATACGTGGATGGCCTTAGGAATGACTGTCTTTGGCCTTCCCTTCGGTGCAATTTTTGGTATGAGTATGGACAATATGGCATTTTTAGGTATTGGTTTACCTATCGGGATGGCTATTGGCATAGCTATAGGAACCTCTATGGATAGTAAAGCCAAGGAAGAAGGTCGACAACTCGCTGTTGATGCTTAATTGATCAAAATTGTCAGAAAACCAAAATGGATAGGCCATGACAAGAGATATCATCGCACTAAATGATTTTATTGTTTTAATAGAGCAATCGATTTCTGAAGAAACGATTATAGATAAATGTGCCTTTGGTGATGAAGTGATTGGTATTGCTTTTTATGGCTCTGGTAATGTATTGCTGAGTATCAATCATGGTGATGAAAAGAGAGTTTTCAACAATACAAAGGGCTTCGCGATGTCTTTTTTTGTCAATGATAAGGTAGAATTTGTCCATACAGTTTCTCACGAAAAGCCGCTCGAATCAATCGTAATTGTCTGCTCTTTAACCAATCTCAAAAAGCTCCCCAATCAGGAATGGGAAGTATTTAATGAACAATTAAAAGACTTAGTCACCCCTCAATCGGATTATGTGGAAGGCCCCAACCTCTATATGACCAATGAAATGCAAGTGGCGGTGGATAAAATCTTCCAAACGACTTATAAGGGTAAAACTAGAATGATGTTCTTACGGAGCCAGGTGACCGAACTCCTAGCTCACTTTTTCGCCCTACTCGCCGAACGACCTACTGAAGCAGTCGTCGTAAAAGACCAAGAGCGAGAACAACTTTATCGAGCCAAGGCCATCCTGACCAATAATATGGTAGCCCCTCCGTCCTTAAATGAACTATCGAAACTCATCGGCTTGAATAGCTACAAGCTGAAAAAGAACTTTAAAGCCCTCTTTGGGGTGCCCGTCTTCAAATACCTACAACAGGAACTGTCTCTTATACACATCTGACGCTGCCGACGAAGAGGATAGTGTAGA
>CAJXUM010000057.1 GCA_913060855.1 uncultured Lewinella sp.
GAGATCAGCCTCGGTCTCGTGGGCTCGGAGATGTGTATAAGAGACAGTTCTAGAACGGTCCCTGCAGTTAGAGAAATGGTGCAAAGAGATGAGGTTTTTGCCTTTGTCGGAGGGATCGGTACCGCTCCCTGTATGTCCGTGATGGAGTATATTATAGAAGAACAAATTCCCTGGGCTCCTCCCATCACAGGAGCAACACATTGGACCATTCCTCTCAAGAAAAACATCTTCAGCTTATTGCCCTATTATATCGATGAGGGTATTATCCAGACCAAATATGCCTTGGATAGTCTAGGCACCCAAAAAATTGGCATCATTTACCAAAATGATGATGTCGGAAAAAGTGCACTCGTAGGCGCCAAAAGTGTCTTAAAGGAAAGGAATCTTGATTTTGTCTCGGCGGTCCCAGTTGAAATCACAGATACTGATTTGAGTTCGCATGTTGCACGCCTGAAAGATGCAGGCTCAGAGATAGTGCTGCTTTGGACACTACCACGACAAGCGGTAATTACAGTGACCAATGCCAAAGTGATCAATTTTGAGCCGCAATACATTGCCTCTTTTATCCTCTCCGATATGGGTTTGATGCATAGCTTAACCAAAGGCGCTTGGGAAGGGGTTATTTTTGGTTCTATCGCTACCCCACCCTATCAATATGATAATCCGAGTGTTGCCAAATTCAAAGCGGCTTTTGCCCAATACTATCCCGAGGATCGTTGGGGTGTATGCCCTTATGGCGGCTTCCTTTATGCGCAGCCTTTTATTGATGCCTTGACGAATCTCGGAAAGGACGTTACCCGAGAAGGTCTCATAGCGGAATTAGAGAAGTTAAACGACTATGACTTGCATGGCTTAACGATCGACTATAGCCCAACTAATCATCAAGCTACTCGCTCCATGCAGTTGATGAAATGTACGGGGCCAGAAGAATATGAATTAGTATCTGATTATATTGATAGTAAATCAGATATTGAGGCGCTTGCCAAAGAACTGGAGTCATTTTAATAGATAGCTAACGCAGGCTGGCCGAAAACGAAGAAGTGGAATGGAGAAGAGGTGAAAAAGCATTAAGTCTAATGTATAATTCGTTCATTTTCAACCTTCTATATAAATAACGATTCCACCTCTTCTCGACTTCGCCTCTTCACATGCTATTCCCGGTCACCCTGTAAAGCAAGACTTCAGCAGTTTACTGGGCTATAGCTTTAGAACATTCCACATGAGATTATCAATTAGTAATAAAATATTACCGCTATATTCTCTGCTATTCATTGCTTTCTTGGCTAGCTGTACAAGCCCAGCTGTAGAAGAGGCAGACATCATTTTCCAGAATGGGGATATTTTAACGATGAATGATGCCCAAAAAGAGGTAGAAGCCTTGGCCATAAAAGAGGGTAAAATATTAGCAGTAGGGACGCTGCAATCTGTCGGAAAACATAAGGGCGCTAACACGCAAATACGTGACCTAAATGGTGGCACTTTACTCCCTGGCTTCATCGATGGCCATAGTCATTTCTCCTATGCCATGAGAATGCTAGCGCAGGCCAACTTGAGTTCGCCTCCGGTAGATGTCATTCAAAATATTCCCGATATCATTGAACGTTTGAAGCAGCATCGCGATAAATTCAATATTGCTGAAGGAGGTTGGCTCCTAGGTTGGGGCTATGACCCCGATCAATTGGAAGAAGGGCGACATCCGAATCGAGCTGAATTGAGTGCCGCTTTTCCGGATCATCCCGTCTTTATTCGGCACGCATCCTTTCACATGGGCGTGGCTAATGACCAGGCACTGGCCATCGCCGGGATTGATGAGAAGACACCTGATCCTCCGAGTGGGGTCATTGTCAGGGAAAAAAACTCTTCCAAACCCAACGGATTACTACAAGAGACAGCCATGGGTGCTGTTTTCCCGCACCTTCCCAAGGCCACAGCAGAACAGCTTTTTCAATTGGTTGATGCGGCACAGCAGTATTATGCTGGATTTGGAATTACGACGGCTCAAGATGGTTTAACCGACAGCTTGGCTTATGCTTTCCTGAAAGAAGCCGCCGAAAAAGATGTTTTTTACCTCGACCTAGAGGTATTGGCCAGCTTTAGAAACGTCAAATCGTTCATCGAAAATGAAAAATTTGATGAGTCTCACAATCGAGTGCGCCTAACCGGTCTAAAAGTCACCACGGATGGTTCTCCACAAGGGAAAACAGCTTTTTTCAAAGATCCCTATCTAACGGAAGTACCTGGCTGCACGGAGGAATGTAGAGGCTATCCAATGCTAACCGATCAACAACTACAGGAACTTGTTTCTATTTGTTACACCAATGATATACAGCTCTACGTGCATTGCAATGGAGACGCTTCTATTGATATGCTGCTGGACATGCACCAGCGCGTAACCGACAGTCTCAATCTTGCTAACAATACCCAACGAACGGTCGTTATTCATTCACAGTTTGTGAGAGAGGATCAATTAGACCAATACAAGACCTATGGTTTTATCCCTTCCTTCTTTACCAACCACGCCTTTTTCTGGGGAGATACCCATCTAGCCAACCTGGGCACTAAGCGAGCCAATTTCCTGAGCCCGATGAAAACAGCCTCAAGTAAAGGGATCATTGCTACTAATCATACCGATTATCCGGTGACACCCTCCGATCAATTGTTTCTCCTTTGGACATCGATGAGCCGTACTTCTCGGGCAAATAAAACACTTGGTGAGAAAGAACGCTTATCTGCCTATGAAGGACTGAAAGCACTCACGATTAACGGCGCTTACCAACACCGCTGTGAAGATACCAAAGGTTCTTTGGAGGTAGGTAAATGGGCTGATTTGGTTCTATTAGACGGCAATCCTACAAAAGTTACGACGGATGAAATCACAGCCTTGCAGGTGCTAGAGACCTTCAAAGAAGGAAAAACTATTTTTACTCGAGAAAAGAAAAACTAAGCGGCCTTTGTCTATGAAAATCTTTAAAAATCAAACTGTAATTATAACCGGTGCAGGTTCTGGTATTGGTGAAGCCACCGCCTTACTATTTGCTCGTGAGGGCGCATCAGTTATTGTATCTGATCGGAATGAAATAGGCGGTAAAGACACCGTAGAACAAATCAAAAATGCAGGCGGAGAGGCCTTGTTTGTACAAACGGATGTGGCGGATCGGAAACAGGTGGAATCTTTAGTAAATACGGGTGTGGACCACTACGGTCGATTGGATATCATGGTTAATAATGCAGGAATTGGGGGCGATTTGGCCTTCTTTGACCGAATCACCGATGAGGATTGGCAACAGATCATCGCCATCAATCAAACCGGGGTCTTCTATTGTATGCGAGCAGCTCTAAAAGTCATGAAGACGCAGCAGAAAGGAAATATTGTGAATGTGGCTTCTGTAGCCGGAATTGGCTCAGCACCAAGAATGGGAGCTTATGCTGCTAGTAAACATGCGGTCGTAGGTATGACCGCTACCGCTGCCGTAGAATACGCCAAATATAATATTCGCATCAATGCCGTATGCCCAAGCGTGATTAAGACGCCAATGGGAGATTCGTATACGCATACAGATCCCTCCATCACAGAAATAGCAAAAAGAGCGATTCCCATGAGGCGCTTTGGAGAGGCAATAGAGGTAGCCAATACCATCAGCTGGCTTTGTAGTGAAGGAGCTAGTTTTATCACCGGCCAAGCAGTTCGAGTCGATGGGGGGCATCGATCCTAAGTCGAATCTTCATTCAGTGTCAATAAATAGATGCGGGTTTCAGATCATTCAACCCAGAACCCGCATTCTACTTATGATATACTTCTAATCACTAGGCGTGGTAATAACGTTCACTGATGATCTTGCCATTCTTCCATTTTGTACGAACCACTTGTTCGAATTTATGCTCCGTCCCATCATTGGTTCTAAACTCCATTACTGCCTCATAGAAGGTCGTATCGTCTTTAACCGCTGGCCCACTTAGTACTTTATAGCCATGGAAAGCAACTACCGTATCTAATAGCTTATGCTCCTCTGCCAAACAGAACTCCTTTCCGATTTTGGCCGGATTATTCCCTTCAAAAAGCTGTACATCGTCTGCTAAGTATTCTTCCATCGCGTCTATGAATTTCCCTTCCGCTAATAACCCAGTTACTGCATTCGCATTAGCTAATAATTCGAGTTCCTGTTGTGAATTAACTGCTTCCATGGTGTTCTAAATTTTTCTTTGATAGGATATTGTTTTTAACTGAAGCAAAAGTACAGGCATCCCGATCCTAATCGTAGGTCAACTTTTCCCGAAATAGGGTATAAACTTCCCTCCTTGTCCTTTTAGGCGTTTTTTAATCGATTTTTTAAAACTTTGCCCTAAGCTTTAAGGGCTTTTTCGATGGCTTCTCTTTTAGCGTCCGGAATGGGCAGGGCTTTTCTATTGATCTTATCAAAAAGCACCAGTACAATTTTCATCTCACTAACGAGGTTCTTGGTCTTGGTGTTGAACATTTGATGATATATCGTAAAGGCCTTATTTCCCACCTCTAGTAAGGAGGTCTCGATATACAGCAAATCATCTTCAAATACTTCCTTGAGATATTTGACTTGCTGTTCTAGCACGACAATGCCGACGCTATCGCTATCTCCCAGCTCATCAAAGCCCATTTCGAGGTTAAAATGGCGGCCTGCTAATTCAAATTTATTGATGTAATACATCACATTCATATGACCGTTGGAATCGCATTCCCAAGTCATAACTGCTCCTTTATAGGTCAAGACATTCTGCATTCAATTGTTTTTTTAGTCCTCAAAGAGCGCAAAGGTAAAGGCTAAGCCCTGTAATTTAAAAATGAAGTAGTTCTAAAAGAGATAGATGATTCTTTTGATAGGCAATTTCTGATTTTCTCATTTCTAGCAGGGTTGATATTTGGAATTTTGGGGTCAATCTGCTATCTAGTAGCTTCAGCTAGAAAATCAATCAACAAAAAAGAAATAATGAAAGTAATAGAAGTACAATCACCTGGTGGACTGGATAAATTGGCCGTAGTGGAGCGCCCTACGCCCTCACCTGGAGCCGGAGAGATATTGGTACAATGGCATGCTACCTCTCTCAATTATCACGACTATCTAGTGGCGATTGGTGCTATCCCAGTACCAGAAGCACGCCTACCGATGTCTGATGGAGCTGGAGAGATTATAGCCTTGGGAGAAGGGGTGACGGATTGGCAAGTCGGGGACAAAGTCATGTCTATGTTTTTCCCCAATTGGATAGACGGAAAACCTTCCTTCAAAAAAACGCGAGCTATATCCGGCGAATCAGTAGATGGTTGTATGGCAGAGCAAGCTGTCCTTCCTGCTACTGCAGTGACTGCCATCCCAGCAGGCTATAGCTATGCCGAAGCCGCTACCTTGCCCTGTGCTGGCTTGACCGCCTGGCGAGGATTAATGGTCGAAGGGGGTATGCAAGCCGGTGATACGGTATTGGTGGAAGGAACCGGGGGGATGTCTGTCCTGGCCTTACAGTTAGCACAAGCTGCTGGTGCACAGGTATTTGCTACGACTTCCTCTCCTGCCAAAGCCGAGCGCCTCAAATCTATGGGCGTAGTAGCAGTCGTCAACTATAAAGAAGATCCTAAATGGGGTAAAACCATCAATAAATTAACGGGTGGCGGTGTCGATCACGTATTGGATGTAGGAGGTGGATCAACCATGAAGCAATCGATTGAGGCAGTCGCCGTGGGTGGTCATATTGCCTCTATCGGAATACTGGGCGGAGGCCGAGCGGGTGAGATTGTTTTTCCAAAACTTTTCTTCAAGCATATCCGGATGACAGGTTTAGCTGTCGGAAGTAATGTGATGCAGCAAAAAATGGTGAAGGCCATTAACGTCAACGGTATGAAGCCCATTATTGATAAAAGCTTTGCTTTTGATCAGCTAGCAGAAGCTTTCAAGTACCAAAATTCTGGAGCACAATTTGGAAAAATTGTAGTGGAATTTTAAGCTAGTTAAGCTGAAGTTGTTGTAAAAGACAATATGCTGTTTTACCAAGCAGCATATTGTTTTCCGCAAGCTATCAAGCCGCCATAGCTTAGTCCAATCGTACGATCCTTGGCTACTTCTTGGTAAGCCGGGTCTTGAATCATTTTAATTAAATGGCCCACGGTAGGATATTCTACCAGCAAGATCATATCAGGTTGAGCTTCCTCACTTCCGATGACCGTATGGATGGTATTCCCCTTCCAAATTAGACGGCCTTCCGCCTTTTTCAAAAATGGAACAATATTCTCACTATAGCGCTTGTAAGCGGCTTGTCCCTCTTCGCCCTTATATTTCAATAGATTCAACATCACCACGGGTTCGTCTTGTGGCAAGGAAAAAAGAGCTTTGAATTGTTCTTTCGTCGGATTGACTTGGCTATCTAATTGCATATTGGGATAGGTTTTAAATGCTGCGCCTATTTTCTAGGCATGGAAAAACAGCTTGGAACTAAATCGTTAGCGCTTGCCTGGAGATGATCTTTTAGAAGCTATTGAGATAGTCCTTCACTAGGTTGGCTTCTGAAGGCTTCATTCGACCACTAAGAATCAAGCGTACTTCTCTTCGGCGAGGAGCACTTTCATATCGTTGTTGTTCTATCTCATTGAGTGGAATCAGCGCGGGAATTTCGATCGGCGTCCCGTTTTCTTCATTGAGTGCCACAAAGGTAAAATAGGCATGGTTACAACGCCGTGGGTTTTGGCCCTTAATATTGGCCGCAAATACTTCCACAAATACTTCTAGTGAGGTTTTAAAGGCGCGGGTCACACTCGCCTCTATGGTCACGATATCGCCTACCCGAATAGGCTTTTGAAAGGAAACATGATCCACCGAAGCGGTCACAACATGCGCCTCTGTATGTTTTCCTGCACAAATACCACATGCAATATCCATCCATCGTAGTAAGTTACCTCCCATGAGATTTCCCATCGGATTGGTATCGTTAGGCATGACCATCTCAGTCATGATCGTTTTAGCGTCTACTACTTTTTTTGGACGTATTTCCATGTGTTTTTATCTGATCATTACCCCTTTTCGATTAACGATAGGGATCGTGGTGAAATGGGCTTCGTCTATACTTCCTTCTACGAAAATATACTTCTTGTCGAACATATACTCTTCTAAGACGAAACTGATCCAGTACTCGTGAGTTAAATGAAAAAGCTTGGATTGGATGGGTTCGATTTTCATCGCTGAACCAGGCTCTATTTCCTCAAAGAAATGGCGTAAGGTGGTCGTCTTCAAGGCTTCTCCCTTTACCTCTCCATATCCTTTGGAACTAATCAAAACACTCTTAATAGTGTTCTCTTTCAGATTGAGAATGTAGGTATCCCACAGCTCTCCTTCACTCAGATCCTCCCTAGGGACGATCGCTACGGCTACATCTTCTACCTTGCGAATCGGAATATCTCTTTTCATATCACGTATAGCTAGTGACTGTAAGTGATCAATAGGCCCTTTTTCCAAAAGGCGGACAAATATAAGAATAAGCTACTCAAAACCAAAGACAAACAATTCAGCAAAATGCGCCTTCAATTGCGTTTTGATTACTTCCACATCTACGGGGCTTCCCAATTCTGTCGCTAGTGAGGTCACCGTTTTGTCATCTTCTTGAATTCCGCAGGGAATGATATGTTGGAAATGTTGCAAATTGGTATTGACGTTGAAGGCAAATCCATGCATGGTTACCCAACGGCTTAGATGTACCCCTATCGCACAAATTTTCCGTTTGGGCAGTTGCCCCTTAGCCGGTAACCATACACCCGTATACCCTTTTTCTCGGGTACCTTCTATGTCGTATTCAGCCAAAGTACGAATCACTACCTCCTCTAGGAAGCGTACATATTTATGCACATCCGTAAAGAAGCCGTCTAAGTCAAATATGGGGTACGCGACAACCTGTCCGGGGCCGTGATAAGTAATGTCTCCGCCGCGATTGATCTTATGGAAAGAAAAACCGCCCTCCTCCAATTCCGCCTCATTGAGCAATAAATGGTCAAGAGAACCGCTCTTACCCAAGGTATATACTGGTGGGTGTTCACAAAATAAAAGATAGTGATGAGCAGGACTAGTAGGAAGCCCTTCTTTTTGGCGACTTCGATTCTCCAATTTGTGGGCCACTACCGATTTATGCAGTCCAGTCTGGTAGTCCCAAGCTTCCTGATAATTGATCAACCCTAAATCTTCAAACTTGACTTGCTCCATAATAATTCTTGATCAGTAATTTTTTACTTCAGCCGAAGGTCCTATTTTTGCGCCAAAGTAAAAATCTTACATGAAATATTTAATGTTTAAATTTAACAGCTTAGCCTTATTATTGTTTGTATTGGCCGCTTGCGAGAGCAATGCACCTGCTGATACACAAGCGACTGCAACAGAATCCGCAGTCGTTGACACACTAAAATATGAAACAGAGAAACATATCCAAAATGTGCGTCAGCTTACTTTCGGTGGTGATAATGCCGAAGCTTACTTCAGCTTTGACGACAAATGGCTCGTTTTTCAAGCCAACAACGCTAAATGGGATGTAGCTTGTGACCAAATATTCTACATGTCTACAGATGGCTATGAAGGCGAAAGACCGCCCATGATCAGTACCGGAATGGGGCGAACGACTTGTTCCTTTTTCATGCCAGGCGACAGCACTTTTGTTTATGCTTCTACCCATTTAGGCGACGAGGCTTGTCCAGAAACGCCACGCGTGGTCAATGGCAAATACGTATGGCCGGTCTATGAAAGCTTCGATATTTTCGTAGCGGACTTAGAAGGAAACATCAAACAGCAATTGACTGATGCACCTGGCTATGACGCTGAAGCTACGCTTTCACCAGACGGTTCCATGATCGTGTTCACCTCTACTCGCTCTGGTGATTTGGAACTTTACACGATGAAGGTGGATGGTTCTGATGTAAAACAAGTAACCGATGACTTAGGCTATGATGGAGGTGCCTTCTTTTCACCAGACGGAAAGAAATTAATCTTCCGAGCTAGTCGCCCTCAAACAGAAGAGGCGATCAATACTTACAAATCTTTATTGGCCGAGGGCTTGGTACAACCGACAGACATGGAATTATATGTCTGTAATGTGGATGGTTCTGATTTGAAAAAAATCACGGACTTAGGTGGCGCCAATTGGGCTCCTTACTTCCACCCCTCTGGAGAAAAAGTTATATTTGCTAGTAATCATCATACCGAATCTGGCCGACGTTTCAATCTATTCATGATGAACATGGATGGTTCAGGATTGGAGCAGATT
The DNA here is from genome assembly GCA_913060855.1 of uncultured Lewinella sp. GTDB lineage: Bacteria > Bacteroidota > Bacteroidia > Chitinophagales > Saprospiraceae > DT-111. Next base: position 9,259 of record CAJXUM010000057.1, read on the forward strand.
ACGTTCGATGAAGTATTTGATTCCTTCCCGATGTTCTCTTACGATGGGAAAAAGATCGTTTTTGCTTCCAACCGACACAATGGGGGAACGCGAGATACGAACGTTTTCATCGCGGACTGGGTAGATTAAATCTTTGATAGTTTGCCATTTTATGGCTTCATAGGTGTATGTTTAAATCTTCTTCCTTAGCGTTTATAGCTGCTAAGACTGAAATTTAGACATACACTCAGGATAAACACCAGCACATGCGTCTTGAATTTCCAAGTAATTTCTTTTGGGGTACTTCAACTTCTGCGGCACAAACGGAAACCGCAGGGCCTCACAACTGGAAAGGAATAGAGGCACTAGATGGTTATGTTTTTGATCAAACCACCGATCACGAATTGCGCAGAGAGGAGGACCTTTCTTATATCCGGCAATTTGGAACGGTTTATCGCTGTGGTGTCGATTGGTCGCGCTTACAGCCTGGTCCTTTCAAGGATTTTAATGAAAGAGTCGTTGACGAATACCAAACTTTTTTTGCTCAATTGGTAGACGAGGACATTGATATCATATTGGTTTTGCATCACTTCGCACAACCGATTTGGTTCGAAGAATTAGGCGGCTGGCTCAAAGAAGATAATATTATCGCTTTTGTGGACTTTGCGCAAAAGTGTTGCGATCATTTTGGGGAATACATTTTCAATTGGAATACGTTCAATGAGCCAAATGTATATGCTTCAGCCAGTTTCTTAATCGGCCGCTTCCCACCCTACAAAAAAAGTCTCAAAAAGGCCAATCACGTCATGAGGAATATGGGTATGGCCCATGATATCATTTACGATGTGATTAAAGCCAAATACCCGGAGAAATGGATTGGCATCTCAATGAATACGCTTTGGGCGCATGCTAAAAATCCTTTAGCCCTACCTGTTACTTGGTTCTTGGAGCGATGGTATCATAGAAAGACGGCCAAAATTTTCAAGAAGGTTGATTATTGGGGGATTTCTTATTATGCATACATCCCTTTCACACCCTTTCCTGTGACGGAAGTGGAAAAGCCAGGCGAATTGAGTCGCTTGCAATTGCCACATGATAAGATGTGGGGGTATGAGCCAAAAGGCTTGTACAGGATAATGAAAAAACTGCATCGGTGGGAGAAAAAGCCCATTATTATTCTTGAGAGTGGTCTGTGTACCGATGATCCACAAAAACGTATTCAAAGTATAAAGGATTACCTCAAGTACTGTCACAAAGCCATTGATGAAGGCCTTGATATCAGAGGATATATTCACTGGAGCACTTGGGATAATTTTGAATGGAATCTCGGCCCTACTTTTAGATTTGGTCTTGTCCGGGTAGATTTACGCACAAAAGATCGACAAATGACAGCTGCAGGTCAGTTCTACGCCCAACTGACAGCAGAGAATGCAGTAGATGTCTAGTTTTCCCAAAACACTATAAATACCATTAACCAAAATGAAACACGCCCTCCTTTTTGTCCTTGTGCTTTCCGCCTATGTGTTGGCTGGTCAGAATGGAACCCCTGCAAGTGTCGGTGCACGTAGCGCAGGCATGGGTTTTACAGGACTCACCTACGATAATATCCATAGTGCCTTCACCAATCAAGCTGGCTTGGCTCGTTTGAAGGGATTCGCCGCCTTTGCTGCGGGGGAACAACGCTTTTTATTGAGCGAATTACAGGCCCTGTCCGCAGCAGTCGCCTATCCTACCCAATCAGGCACTTTCGCGGTCACGGTTAGTAACTTTGGCTTTGAAGGCTACAATGAGCAGCGTTTTGGGCTAGGCTATGGCCGAAAATTATTTGATAAATTGAGTATTGGTGGTCAATTATTGGCCTTTAATACGAGTATTCCGGAATATGGAAGTAAACTGGCTCTTAGCTTTGAGCTAGGCATGCTGGCTACCTTATCTAAAGACGTAGATATTGCATTTCAGCTCTCCAATCCCGTTCGGATAGCTTGGGTGGAAGGCGAAAACTTACCTAGCGTTCTGCGCGTCGGTATGGCCTATCATCCCAGTCCTATCGTGGATATCCTACTGGAAGTAGAGAAGGACATTGACCAAGTAGCTCGGGCCAAAGTGGGCATCGAATACCAGGTAGCTAATCCAGTAGATATTCGCTTGGGTGCTACCACCGGGCCTACCCTAATGAGTTTAGGTGTAGGGTATCAAATTGCCGATAAATTAGTGCTCAATATCGCCTCAAGCTACCATCAAGTACTGGGTTTTACCCCAGCGGCAGGCATTGTTTATGAACCTAGAGAAAAACAGAAAAAAAATGAAAATCCTGCTAGTCGCAGCAACTTCTTTTGAATTAGCTCCGACCGAAGAATGGCTTCGCCTCAATTGTCAAGAAATCGGTAATTATCACTTCAAAAAGGACTTCCTGGAGGTCCGATTATTGCTGACTGGCGTTGGCTTGCCCCTTACAACCTATGCATTGACCAAGATGCTATCTAGTGGTGCCAAATTCGATTTGGTTATCAATGCAGGGATTGCCGGCGCTTTGCACCAGGACTTGGCCATTGGCGACGTCGTGCAAGTCATATCTGAACAGTTTGCAGATGTAGGAGTGGAAGAAGCGGATGGCGCATTTACCTCGGTACATGACCTAAATTTATTGCCCCCAGACCAGTTTCCATTTACTGGTGGGAAGTTGATTAACCCAGATGCGGATCACTCCTTTTTACCAGCTGTCGATGCCATCAGTGTCAATAAGGTACATGGTTATCCGGCTAGTATCGAAAGGCTACATCAAAAATACAAAGCTGATATTGAAAGTATGGAAGGAGCAGCCGTTTTCTACGTCTGTTTGCAGGAACAAATTCGTTTTCTCCAGATAAGATCAATTTCCAATTATGTGGAAGCACGTAATAGAGAAAAATGGGATATTCCTTTAGCTATCAATCAATTGAACGAGGTGGTGGTCAATATGCTAGCTACGCTGGCGAAGTAATTCTTTTGTAAGTCTTAGAGACGAAGCCTACTCAATTAGCGTAACCCTGACCTTCTTTTTCTTGAGGCGAGTATTATCGATTCGTTGGATCAATTCCGCTACTTTGTTCGCTTTTACACCGACAAAGGCGCAATCGATTTTCAACTCTATTATCCCTAAATCATCTCGGTCGAGCTCGCCTTGCTTAAAACCTGTCTCTTATACACATCTCCGAGCCCACGAGACCGAGGCTGATCTCG